>SLMC01000110.1 GCA_007133745.1 Kiritimatiellia bacterium | reverse complement strand
TCCATCGTCTCATCCTCTCCGCCGAACATTAGCCTTAACCAGCTTGATTCCGCGAACACATCAAATCCGACATTTACTCCACGGGCTCAACGTATGATTGTCGAATTCATAATGCTTTTTCAAGACTTGTGCAAGCAGGTTTCCGGTCATGCTTGCGTTCGACATGTCATCACGACGTAGGGGCAATTTCATAGTCTGTCCAATCCCTTGCCTGCAAACTCCTGTTTGACGCTGTCCAGGCGGCCGCCGAAAAGGTGTTCCCAAACAGACCGTTGCCATGCCGCAGGTTTTCTTATCCGTACTCGTGCACGTACTCGTACACGCCTATCTCTTATCCCCTCTTTCTCGCCCAGATTGCGGAGATTCGCGTGTACGAGTAGGTGTAAGAGTACGTGTTCCTTCAGCTTTGCCGGGCTTCTTACCCTCCGGCCCTTTTCGGACAGTCTCTGTCCAAACGGCCGCCGGGGGTGGCGTGAGGAATGATCAAGGTGTCGGAAAGTTCGGCAACGAGTCGGTTGCGGCGGTGGATGGTGTTCAGGGTGGCTCGCTTTTCGGCGAAGGGGGATAGAATAAGCATGCGGCCGGCATCAAGGGCACTGCGCCAGGGTTTAGAGATGCGGCAGGTTGCGATTTCACGGGCCGGACAGTGAATGATGGACGCTCGGCCTTGCAGGAGCAGACGCAGACATTCCTGTTCAACAGGGGAATGAAAGCCGCTGACTATGGCAAGCGAGGGGTCGGCGGCCCAACGCTTGAACCGGGTGTGGGCCGTCAGTATGCAATCGGCCGGACATTGGCGGGAACAGAGCAGCCCGGTTTTGGACCGGTCCAGCAAGGCAACATTGCCAAGCGAGGCTAAGGATTGTCCTTTGTATGTCACGTTTTGCACTGGGTTCATTCCGCCTCCTTAGCGCCGTTCCGGCGGGAAACACTCTCTTTGTATGCCGTGGTTAAACTCATCCTCGTTATCTGCGCGGTCATTGCGCGTTTCGTTTTCTACTGACTTCGCTTCGCGCGTCGATGTCGATCGCATATCCGAAAAGGCGGAGCTTGGCGGCGAGCAACGCAGGCAAACGCGGCAAATCCACCGGATACACTGAAATCAGTCGCTTGCCTTCCTGTTGATAGAGCGTCTGCTTCTTGTACATGCTCATTTTATACTGCGGCGTGTCCAGCCCCCAGTATTCGATGTACACGTCAAGTTCAGGCAAATAGAAATCGGGGCGAATCTGAAATTCGCCGATGATCCGGTACTTGGCGTCGTAGCGGTAGGTCAGGCCATGGGTGGTCAGCCATTCGGCGATCCGGCGTTCGCCCTCGGATTGCACCACTGTGCCGTCGCGCGCTTCGATGGTCTTGTTCAGTTCCACTTGCGTTTCAAAATTGCGCCGTTCAAGAAACACCTCGTCAAAGCATCGGTCGCAAAACACGCGTTGAAAGGATTGATGCGAGCGGGCGTATTCATCGGACGAAACGGACATGGCGCAACGCTGGCAGCGATGAACAGCTTCCGAGGCGGCCACCTGCAGGGCCTCCTCGATGAAGGTCGCGGCAGCCGCGGCGTCTCGGCGGATATAATCCTTTTCGGACGGATTGGCCGCCATATCGCACAGGTCGGGCAGGCAGTCTTTCGATGCCGCGCCATAGGCTTTCAGGGCCTTGATTGCGTATTGCCGCGTTTGCGTGTGCGGATCGCGTCGCGCGACCGGCGCGAGCGCCGCCACGGCGGCGGCCTGGTCAACCCCCATCCAGGCAAGTTTGCCCAGCGCCGACGCCGACAGACGGCGGGCATTGGCGGAAGAGGACTTCAACAGATCGAGCAGTTCGCCGAACGCGGACACCTCGCCCTGGCGGCCAATCGCCACCGCCCGCTGCGAAAGCCGCTGCTCCAGCTTTCTGTCCATGGGGTTTTTCATGCTGCCGTCACTTGCCCTTCCCCGTCACGCGCGAAGCAAAGTAAGCCGCCAAAACCTTGACCATTATGGGCCATGTCTTCCGCGATGCGATACGTCTCATTCCGCCCCAGTCAGTTGCTTGCCCATACGGTATTTGATGTCGTAGTTGATGATGAAATCCAGTTCCTCATCCGTAAAGTCGTAATGCTCCGCCAAAACCTTGTCGATTTCGTCAATGATGGGTTTGGAGTTAGATGGGGTATATTCATCGTACACAACTTTCCCGGTCGTCTTATACTGACATTCTTTGCGTATTTTATGTTTCTGAAAACTTAGCATAAGCTCGCCAGCTAAATCCGACAGCCTTGATTTGACGGATGTAGCCATTTGATCTAATGCACAAGGGAAATTGTCAATCTCTCGAGCAGTTAGATCGCGACAGTTTGAAAGAACTATGATAAAAGAGATTCGAGTGTACGAGTAGGTGTACGAGTACGGGGAAAGATCGATCCGGGCCTCTCCGCCTTACTCGTACACCTACTCGTACACCCCGATCTCCTTGGTGATTTCGCAATTTCTCCATTTGGGCTTCAACCGCGCACGATCCGTTCGCGCTTGCCGTTGAGCACATTAGCCGCCATCAACACGCCATGCTCGGTGAAGACGCGAGGTATCTTCCGGCTGCCTCCATGCAAACTTGAAGTCGCAATTTGCGACTTCAAGTTTGTAACCTCTTGCATAGTAAGCGTGAACGAAAAGTCAGAAGGAAACCGGCCCGCATTTCGGCGGACTTGTTCGTTCAATCGTTTGGTTTCCACTCCGTAGATCGCCGCCAGATCGCTGTCGAGAATCACCTTCTCTCCCCGTACTGAAGCAGCGTGTGTATTTTGGGCCAGACATCATCCTTTTTGCTTCCAATAAAGTATCGTCTCTGCTTGTGCTTTTCCTGCTGGCCATGACGGTTGAGAAGTTGGTCCGCATCGATGTAGTTCTTGGTGTCCTGCGGGATGATTCTGTATGCGAACTTCTTTTGCCCCTTTAGCCGTATGAAAACGATAGCCAGGCTTCTGGCCAGGTTTTTTATCCCCGGCACTTCGATCCGGCGCATGGATTTACCCGACTTGACCAAAGGCCGGCGCAGCGGTTGAGTCAGTCCGTCCGGCCCGACAATGGCGACTTCAACTTCGGCTTTTTCATCGCGTTTGGTGTTGAAGAAACCTTCCACTACATTTAGCGGCAACTGCATTTGCGTTTCCCTTGTTTCGCCGAGGACATCCATCAGCAGATAGTCGCCGTGCAACAAAGAGTCCTTTATCGGTTTCCTTCGGCGTAAAGGGCTGCTTTTAGTATATGTCACATGCGAGAACGGCTTCCAAAGCGCGGCTGCTTTTTTGTCGGCCGCATGCTTGTCGCTTTGCTGTCTGGACGGCAGTTTTTCGCGAAGGCAGGACAATTCAGCAGCGGTTAGCGACTTCAAATACCCAGGCGCCAGCGGGGGCGTCGGATTCTTGAACATGGACCAGATGTTCCAAACATGCTTGGCTTCCGCACTTGCTTCAGGGACATTCTCGTATAGTAGCATGCTCTCGAAATTCGAGCCCAATCCGCCGCTTGTCATATTGGCCGAGCCAATGACGAAGTCCATGTGCTGACCGCGTCGATGAACATACAGCTTCGGGTGGAAGATGCCATGACGGCTCGGCGCATTGAAAACATATCCTCGCAGCGCGCTATGGTGCGTTCGCTGCAAATCGTAGAGACGCTGCACGGCTTCCATATCGGTTCCCGCGCGATCAATGCCAAAAACAATTTCCACAAGATTGTCCTTGGCCAGAAACATATCGAAACATGGGGCCAATGCGGCAACGCCAGAACCCGATGCAAACGCGGACAGAATATGAATGGAGCGGCCGGAACGCGAAGACCCTTTCCCGCACCATTGGGCAATGATGTTGAACAGACAATCCTCGGTTGCAGCTTGCCGAACCATGCGTATCTTCATATTAGGCCTCGCTATCGTTGTCGTTTGTAAAATCGGTTTTCACGATTTGCGTGTACATCAGTTCAATGTCCTGCCAATGGTCGGCAATGCCTAATATGGACGCGAAAATCAAGTCCGATTGATCGGTGAAATGGCGGCATTTCGCGAGGTTGTAGTTGCCGATTCTCTTTCCGGCATTCAGCTTGAAAGATGTGTTTTCCTCCATAATAGCTTCAAGCTTGTCAGGCATAGCCAACAGCCGACTGCGAATAGTGGCGGACATGGCATCAAGGTCGATCGGGAAACCCGCAAGCGTCCATGTGGCGAGGTGGAAGTCGTCGGCCATGGCGGCCCAAAATGAATACATCAGCTTCCCGTTAAGCAACAGGAATGCCAAATCCCGTGTTTCAGCGTCTCTAAACGCAATGGCGCCAAACTGGGTGTGTTCGATCGCTTTTCCGGTGGAGTCGAAACACGGGGGTAGCTTACGACAGAAGTTCAGCCAATTGTAAGCGCTCTTTTTGAAATAGAGCACATGTTCCGTTTTGCCGCCGGAAAAGAAAACGCCCATCGTCTTTTTGGTGGTCGCTAGACATGTTTCAAAGGCGCGCGCCAGCACTGCGGAACCCAGCTTCGGCACGAGTCCCTTGTACGGAACAGCATCATAAGGCGCGTAGCGCAAATTGGCAAAAAGATGCGGACGAGCCTCCTCAAACCAGCGGTGCAGTACCGTACTGCAAGGCTTTCCCTTGTCGCTGTCGGCAAGGCCAATATGGATCGTATTGCGCACCCGCACATCGGCGCTGAAAAGCGCCGCCGGTATACGCGCGAACGAGGCAAACCAGTTTTGTCCGTATCGTTTGAAAATGTGTTGGCGAAGATCGGCGAATTCCCCCGAGAACGTGATGCTGAGCGGCACAATCATTCCCGTTCGACCGCCGCGGTTGACGATGGTCGTAACGCGCTCCATTACATTGGCGTATATGTCGGGGCACTTGTCCGTAGCATAGTTGCGCAAGGCGTATTCTTTGCGCACCTTCGTCGCGGCGATATAGGGGGGGTTTCCGATAATCGTATCAAAACCGCCCGTTTTGGCGATGCCGTAGAACTCGATGAACCAGTGAAAGGGCTGATGACTCGCCAGCCATTTCCGATAGGGCGTTTTTCTGGTGATCGCATAGCTGCCGCGCGGTTCGGCAACTTTTTCCTGCTGTTTGGCGTTTGAGTCGGCTGAATTCGCTTGTGAAGCAGATGGGGCGCCTGCTCCCATTATCTTGCTGACATCCACGCCGTAATCCTGGGCCAGATACATGTTTAACCGATCGTTGAGTTCATGGAGTTTTTCGGACAGCCTAGATTTTGCGGCAGGCAAGGTGTTATCGTCGCGCAGTTGGGATTGACGAAAGAGATTGTACAGTTTGTCGCATTCTTCAGCCTCTTCAACAATTTCGGGGAGAACGGTCTGATAGGCCAGCAGGTCGCCCCGCATAGCTTGTTTCATATCTTCCTCGGTCGCGAAGCCGACCAGCGTGTTGCCGGCGCGTATGTTGAAGTCGATGTCCGGCAGCGGCTCGATTCTGTCGCCGTCGTCCACCTGCGCGGCGAGCTTGAGGAACAGGCGCAGCTTGCAGATTTCCACGGCTTCTTTCATGATGTCCACGCCGTAGAGGTTGTGGATGATGATGGATTTGTAGATGAAGTATTTGGGCGAAGGATGGCGGCCGATGTCGGCGCGGATGGCGCAGAAGAATTTGGCGTAGTTGGAATGGCCGGGACGGTCGCCCCATTCTTCCAGAAAATCGCGCATGCGGTCGAGACAGGCTTCGTAGAGCGGTTCGAGTATGTTGAGGGCGGCGAACAGGAATGCGCCGGAACCGCAGGTGGGATCGAGCACGGTGATGCCGGGCTTGATCTGGCCGGCGGCGTTTTGGGGCAGCCGTCCGGCGAGGGCGACCCAGAAGGCGTTGAGCAGGTCGGGGCTTTCGCAGCGTTCGATAACGTCCTGCGCGAATTGACGGATGTCGAGGTTCAGGGTGACCATGTCGTTGACGCTGCGCACTTCGCCGCGTTCTAGCTTGCCTTTGATGTCGGCGTAGCGTTGACGGCGCGCGACGGTTTCGCGCCAGATTTCCGTGGGCAGTCCGGCTTCGGGCGGTGCGGGCGTGTTCCAGCGCTGGCGGCGTTCGAGCAGGTTCGGCTTGACGGTGTCGAGCCCGATCTCGATGTCGGGCGGATACGGGACGGGGGTGTCGCGCTCCTGGCCGCCGACCATGTCGAAGGTGACGCCATGGCGCACGGCGGGATAAATGTAGCGGTCGGGATCAGCGCTGAGATGGTTCCAGACGGAAGCCCGGCCTTCGAAGGCGATCTTGCACGATTTCCGAACTTTGTCGAACAGACAGGGGATGATAGTGTTGCGGGCGATGTATTCGGTGATGTCCTCTTTGGTGTAGTAGGCGCCCATCTGTTTCTGGTTGATGTATTTCTCGAAGATGTAGCCGAGCACGTCGGGGTTGATCTCGTCGGGCTTGGAGGCGGGCCGGTTGTCGAGATGCCATTCGTACTGATCGAAAAAGTCGAAGATGCGCTCGAAGGCTTCGTCGGGGATGTCGAGGGCGGCGCCGTATTTGTCTTCGAGTTCATGCGGCAGGAAGATGCCGCCGTTGAGATAGGGGACGCGGCCGATGAGGGCGGAGAGCTCGGGATCGAAGTTGCGCTCCTTCTTGCCGAGCGCCTCGTGGCAGAGCGTGCGCAGGAAATAGCGGTAGAAGGTCTGAAACTGGCCTTTGCCGCGCAGGGTCTGCACCTGCCGGAGCCGGTTGCGCAGGTAGTCGGGATCGCCGTCGAGCAGGTTCTTTTTCTGGATGAAGTAGATGAACATGAGGCGGTTGAGCATGACGGAGGCGTACCAGCGCGCGTCGCCCATGTCGGCGATGCCGGCCACGAAGCCGAGGAAGGCTTCGTGCTCTTTGCGGAACCGCTCGTAGAAGCGTTTGGTGACTTTGTCGATGTCGAAGGCGCTCTTGACTTTGTCGGCCACGTCGATGATGTCGAGGTTGCCTTCCTCGTCCATGCCGATTTCTAGCCAGTTGAGTTTTTCGATGAGCAGCCGGGGCTGATTGGGAAGGTATTCATGTTCCTTGCGCGAGAGCGGCTGACCGGGCGTGCGGCGTACCCATTGCCAGCGTTGGCGGCGGGTGGCGGGGTCGGTGAAGATGACGAGGTGTTCGCGGATGTCGCGCGAGAGACGGCTTTCGATTTTGGCGCGTGTGGCGGAGTCGGGCATGGCGGGACAGTGCAAGGCGATAAAGCCGCGCTTGCGGGAGACGGGCTGCAAATCGTAGCGAACACCGTCCACCTCGGCCGGATAAGGGGAATCGGAAGCGGGCCAGTCCCAGCCGATTTGATTGAAGAGTTCGCCAAACCGGTGTTCTTCCAGCAGGCGCTTGATCTGATCGAAAGCAACGGGCATATCTTTTACAAGCCTCTCAAAAGGTTTTTCTTGTTTACCACTACTGTCCCAGCGTCTCTTTCGATGAATAGTCTAAGACACTAAAGTCATACATGTTGCGCTCACAAGCAATTATTGCCGCTTTCAACGGAGATAAAAGAGATTCGAGTGTACGAGTAGGTGTACGAGTACGGGAAAGATCGCTCGGGACCTCTCCGCCTTACTCGTACACCTACTCGTACACCCCGATCTCCTAGTCTTTAGTTCTGAAGCGATTTACCCAGATCAATCAGAACCACCAGTTGTAGCCGTTCTGCTTCCTGTTCAATAAAATCATGATTCATTGAAGCCAAAAGCGCAGAGATTCGAGTGTAGGAGTAGGTGTACGAGTACGGGAAAGATCGATCGGGTACTCTCTGCCTTACTCGTACACCCCGATCCCCTTGTCCGCCTTACTCGTACACCTACTCGTACACCCCGATCTCCTGGTCTATATTTTCCCCACTATTTTCCCTCCAGATTTCGTTCCCATGCCACGAGCATACGCACGATATCGACGAGGCAGCTCTTACCTTCGACCGCATCCTGTTTGCACGTTGCCTGCCGTATCGCGAAAAGATCGAGGGTTGCAGCAGCCTGCAATGCAGCGGTTCGTGCGTGGCCAATAAAGCGACAACGATCCTTCACAGAGAACTTGCCGTTGCCTTCGGCAATATTCAGAGCCACACCCGTTGAAGCCTTGTCCAGTGTTGTCGCCATTGAACGGGGCACGCCATCACCACTCCGCAGCCGTCCACACCAATCCACGAACTCTATGGCCTTGCGGTAGACATCCAGTTTCTCGTGGTCAAACCATACCCGATTGCCTTGGTTGCCAGCGGTGCCGTATGCCGAGCCCTCCTCGCGGACCTCGTGGCCTGTCGACTTTCGAAATGCTATCAGCATGGAGACAAGTGTTGAGAGAAAGCCCTTCCCTTCATGAACTGTCGATGCCCGTAAGCACTCAAGGACGCATAGGACATCAAGACAAGCGGCGCATTCCAGCGAAGATCCATAGGCGGTATCAATGAACTGCCGACGCTCGTTAATCGAGCGCTTCCCACTGGCCTCTGCAACGTTCACTGGGACGCCCGCGGAAGCTCTGGCCAAGTGGTCACAAGCCGAAACCTTGCTGGTGATGCCCTGTGCCACTTCATCCAGCCACGCCACGAATCCGATTGCCGCCTGGTACACCCTAAGTTTTTCATGGT
>SLMC01000442.1 GCA_007133745.1 Kiritimatiellia bacterium | reverse complement strand
CAGTTCATACGCTGGCTTAGGCACTGCCTATGGCATCCGACCTCGTGGCGGGAAGAAGTGGCCGTCCTCAAGCCCTTCATGGAGGAGTATCTTCAGTGAAGTTTCCACACCGTCCACTTTCGTTCGAAAGTCAGAGAAGATGATTGAACGCCAACCCTGAAAGGCTTTGTTGCATAACCCCTTTGGGGTTGCCATTAACAATCTTTTTTTGTTCGCCGCAGACGGTCGATTTCCTTCAACATGATGGGCCATGCATTGTCGGCGTAGAAACGGTGGCCTCCGTCGCCCACAACTAGATGACAGCGGTCTTTCGCACCGCAGGCTTCGTAAATCCGTTTCAGTTCCCTGAACGCGCGACGTGTTGCCGCAATGGGGAATATAGGGTCTTCCTTGCCCGCGACGATCACGACGGGCTTGGGTGCAAACAGGCCCATAACGTCCGACATTTCGGCATGCTTGAGCAATCCCGGTATGTAATTGTCCATGCAGTGATAGATCGACATAATGGAGTCGCGGAATGTGCAGAAATAGCAGGACGGCATCGCAAGCGCGATTCTCGGCAAGAGCGCCGCGGAAAAAAGACTGATTGTGCCGCCGCCCGAGTTGCCCGTAACCCCGATCGATCTCATGTCCGCATCGCCGCGCGAGGCGAGATAATCAATCCCGCGATCGACATCGTACACCCGCTCCCCGATCAGTGTTCTCCCTAGCATCAAAGCGTGCATGGTGGCGTCATGACATCCGTGCTTGGCGATCATTTTCTGTTTTTGTTCGCGCCGTTCGCCAAACGACCGCTGCTCGATACACAACGCGGCAATGCCGCGACGCATGCATTCGAGCCCGAAATCGCGGTCGCCTTCCACGCGGTGCGGCAAAGTGTTGTCGTCACGCTGCACGGCAATCGAATTATGCATGCCCGTGGAATGACCCTGCAAGCAGACAAAGAATGGGTACGGCGGCGTTACATCTTTGGGCAAGCAGACATAGGCGGGAACGTCGGCATACGGTTCCGCCGTGAAGACAATTTTCTCGATCGTGCCCAGGGGATGCTTGCGTATCCAAAGACGTCGCGGGCGGAGATCGCACCGCTCTTGCGGCATGTCGCCGACCAGTTGCCGGAGTTTATGTCGCAAGCGACGTTGCCACGGTTGCACATCGCCTCCGTCGAATCCCAATGTCCGGGTGGTTCTGGACATAATCCATCTGTGATTTTCGCTGGGGGACAGTTTCATGCGGTTCTCCTCCATAGCGTGAACGTTCTGTCAAACATGACAGTATCGAATGAAGAACCATAATGGTTTTTTTGCATGAAGAGTCAACCTGAAAACAGCGCTGTCCCACTGGGTGCGGAATGCTGGATGCTATTGCAAAACAGAGGGTTGCTTACACTGTCATCCCATGGAATAATGGAATGGGGGAATGTTGGAATAATGATAGCAAGCCGAAACGGTGATCGCCTCTGTCGATAATTCTGCAACGCATTGCACGAAAGTCGAATGGACAACAAACAGCGGCACAATGGCTGTCAAAAGGTTACAACATTCCAAGCTTCCAATATTCCATGATTCAGTTGCTATGGGATGGTACTGGGTTGTTTTTTAGGGTCAGGCGTTGTTTTTCGGGCGGAGAGCGAAATGAACGGCGCCGTAAATCAGCATGCCGAGGGCGATGGCCGCGCCGACGCACAGGGCTTCCTGCGCTTTCAGGGGGAGGCCGGCGGCGCGTGCCGCATACGGCCCGATCCAGGCATGGAAGGTGTGAACCGCAACGGCCATCATTCCGGCCGCCAGCAGCGAGACGATCATGGTTTTCGCGACAGGCCGCCAGACCAGCGCGCCTATTTTCCGTTGCAGCAGCCAAAGGAGGATCGCGCAGTTGATGGCGCTGGCCAGTACGGTTGCGCAGGCCAGTCCGGCATGCTTGAAGTCGGTCGGCCAGGTCAGAATGAAAAGTACGTTCAACATAAAATTCAATCCCACCACGCCCATGCCCACGCGTACGGGCGTACGGGTATCCTTGAGCGCGTAAAAGGCGGGAACCAGCGTTTTGTAGGCTCCGAATACGATCAGGCCGGGCGCGTAAAAGATCAGGGCCCGAGCCGTTTGCAGGGTCGAGAGAGCATCGAATTCGCGGCCGGGCCATTCGTAGATAAGCTGGACGACGGGGCGGGCGAGAACCATGAGGCCGAAGGCTGCCGGGATCATGATAGTCATCAGGCCGGCCAGCGACTGGGCCAGCGTGTTGCGAATGCCGTCCTCGGCGTTGCGGGCCGCCTGACGCGAAAACACGGGCAGCAGAACGGTGCCCAGCGCGGTGCCGAAGATGCCGAGCGGCAGATAGACGATGATTTCGGCGAAGCCGAGGGCGGCGGGCGCCCAATCGGCCACCCACCATGCCAGAAAGCCGTCCACGAGGACGTTAATCTGAAAGACCCCCATACCGATCGCTGCCGGCCCCATGGCTCGCAGGACCCGTTGCAGGCGCTCGTCGCGCAAGGAAAAGAGCAGGGGGGGTCGGATTCCGAATTTTGCCAGGGCGGGAAACTGGGCCAGCAGTTGCAGTGCGCCGGCGGCCAGAATGCCCCAGGCGACGCCATGGATGCGCTCTTCGGGACGGTCGCCGAACCTGGGGGCAATCCAGAGCAGGGTTGCGATCCAGACGATATTCAGGATCAACGGCGTGAAGGCGGGAACGAAAAAATGATGAAACGAATTAAGCATGGCCATGCACAGCGCAACCAGGCAGATAAAGAACAGGTAGGGCAGCATGATGCCGAGCAGGGTCAGGAAGAGGTCTGCTCTGTCGCCGATCGGAGCCCAGTAGCGCATTGAAAGAATCACGAGAAGTCCGCCCGCGACAATCATGGCTAAGGTGACGCCGAGCAGCGAGGCGACCCGGCCCGCCAGCCGATTCGCTTCGGCGAGCCCGTCTTTTTCCAGTGTGTCGGCGAAAACCGGAATGAACGCGGCCGACATGGCGCCTTCGCCGAACAGGCGTCGGAACAGGTTGGGGATGCGAAAGGCGATCACAAAGACCGATTGCGCCAGAGTTGTGCCGAACAGCGAGGCCATGAGAATGCTGCGCAGCAGGCCGAGCGCCCGGCTTGAGGCTGTGCCGAGGCTGACCATGCGTGTGGCGGATAGCGTAGGGTTCTTGCTCATGGCGTTTCCCGGTCGAGCAGGGCGATGGCTTCCTTGCAGACTCGGTTTGGTTCGATAGCATGCAAGGCGCGCCTTGCGGTCTCCGATGCTCTTTGAATATCGCGGTCGCGCGGTACGTTGTCGAGAGCAACGATGCGATGTCCGCTCCCTAAAGGCCCTGTTTTGACCGGGTCCGTAATGCCGTAAATGGCGACGACCGGTGTTCCCATGGCTGCGGCCAGATGCATGCCGCCGCTGTCGTTTGCGATGGCGACGCGGCACAGCGCGAGTACGGCGGCGAACTGGGGCAAGGGGGTTCGGCCGCCCAGATCGACCGCCGCCGGGCCGATCCCTTCGGCGACAGCGCGGCACAGGTCGGTTTCGCCGGGCGCGCCGAGCACAACGACACGCGCGCCGGCGCTGTCGGCCAATTGACGCCCGACAGCAATGAAGTGCTCGGCGGGCCAGCGTTTGGACGGGCCGCGCGCCGCGCCGGGGATCAGTCCGACGAGTCGGTCGGAGGTCGGCAGGGCCAAGCGGGTGCGCGTGTTTTCCCGGGCGTCGCTGTCGACGCTCAGGAAAGGGGGGGCGAGATCGGTTTCCTCGTCGGCCAATCCGAAGAGGGTTGTAGATTCACTCGATTGGTGCCGGTTGGCGAGCGCAGGCGTGTTCGGGACGATTCGATTCAGCAGCCAGGGCCGGCCATGACCGCTCAAGCCGATGCGTTCGGGGATGCCGGCCAGAAACGGGACGAGGGCCGAACGAAAGGAATTAGGCAGCACATAGGCGCGGTCCCATTTTCTTTTTCGGAGCGAAAAGGCCGCGTTGAGAGTCCCTTTGACCGTGGCGGAAAAGGTCAGCGTTTGGCTGATGTCGGGGTTCAGAGGCCACAGATCGCCTAGCGCCGCCTTGCTGAGCACGACGACGAACGCGGCAGGATGAAGCTGCCTGAAACGCCGAATGGCCGGCATGCACATGACGGCGTCGCCGAGCCAGTTCGGAGCGCAGATCAGGATGGCGTCGTTGGCGTTCAAGCGAGTCCCTTTACCGAAAGCAGATGCGCGAGATGCATTGCTCGAAACTTTCGACCCCGCTGAGGATGTCGATATCCACGCGCAAATAGTAGACGGGGACGTCGCAGCGTTCCATTTTCGGAAAGCGTACGGCATCCTTCTCCGTTGTGATCACCATCTCGGCGCCCTGTTTCCGGCTTTCGTTGATAATGTCGATGATTTCCTGCTGGGAATAGCGGTGATGATCGGCGAATCGGTGCCGACCGAGTATGACGGCCCCGAGCCGTTGCAGTTCGTTCTCGAATCCGGCGGGTACCGCGATGCCCGATACCACGGCGACTTTTTTCCCTTGAATTTCGGTCAGGTTCATTTTGTCGGACCGGAACACATCTTGGAAGAAACGCGGACAGTGCTGGCACTCGATAATTTCCGCGCGAGGATTCAGTTGCCGAAGCCGTTCCCTTAAGGCGGCATCGCCTTGCCGATCCGATTTGGTGATGAAAATGAAATCCGCCCGGCGGATGTTCTTGACGGGTTCCCGCAAGATGCCGCGCGGCAGCACATGCTCGTTGCCGAAAGGGTTGGTCCGGTCCACGAGTACGATTTCCACGCGATGTTTCAGCGCCATGTACTGGAAGCCGTCGTCGAGGATCAGGGTGTCGCACTGCAATTTATTGATGGCGTAACGGCCGCTCTTGATGCGGTTTTTGTCAACCAGTACGCAAACGTCGGGCAGGTTGGACGCCAGCATGTAGGGTTCGTCTCCGCTCATGTCCGAGTCGAGCAGCAATTCCGATCCGTCGGACACGATGCGGGGCGGCCGACGTGCCTCCTGAAGCGTGATTTTGTCGAAAAATTTCCGTGAATAACCGGGTTCCTTCTTTTTGTAGCCGCGACTGAGAATGGCCACTTTTCGGCCTTCGTTTTGCAACTCCCGCGCGAAAACCTCCACGACGGGCGTTTTCCCTGTTCCGCCCACCGTGAGATTGCCAACGCTGATAACCTGGCAGCCGAGCGTATGATGGCGAAAAATGCCTTTCGTGTAGAGCAACAGACGAAGCTGGACAACGCTTCGGTACAGATAGGAAAGCTGCTTGAGCGAAAGCAGGAAAAATTTCGCGCCTCGACCGAGATCCTTTTCCGGCCCGCGTCGCTGTATGAAGGCGACGAAGAAGGTCTCGAGTTTTTCAAAAAGGCGTCGTTTCATTTAACCGTAAACGTTTTCGACCTTGGAACGGATGTCTCGGAAACCGATGTCCACCTGGTATATCTGCTTGTAAAACTTGGCCGCGTCCTCGCGTTTTTCGATGAGTTCGCAGATTTCTCCCAGTTCGTAAAGAATGTTTTTCTTGGTGGCGTCCATGGCCTCGATTTCGGACGCCGCTAGGGTCAACTGGTCGATGGCAAGATCGTACTGCTTTTTTTGGCGGAAGCAGCGCGCCATGTAATACAGGGATTTTTGCCGATGCTGCGGACTTCTTTGCGAGCGTTGAAATTCCTGAATGGCTTCGTCAATGTAATCGTTTTCGAAGAGCGCATATCCCCATTCGTAGCGCAGTTTCAGGTCGTTGGGATAGCGCTGGACGCGGTCTTGCAGGTTTTCGAAGGCGTACGCCGTTCTTTCCTGTGTCTTTTGCGCCACGCCGGCTTCGTCGCCGCTTTCCTTGAGCCGGGCGATTTCATGGTCGAATTTCTGCAAGGTAGCCGTGCTCAGGGCTTGATCCAGCTCGGGATCTCCGGGACTGACGGTCAAGGCCTTTTGCAGCGTGGCGATGCCTTGATCGAAATCCTTGGCGCCAAGGTACAAGCGGGCCAGCGCCCGGTAATAATTGACATTTCCAGGCTCTGTTTCGATTTTAGCGAGGGTTTCGCTGATCAGGGCATCGGTGTCCTTTTCCGACTTGACCGATTTAGCTTGCTTGTCGAGCAGGGCGGCTTCGCCCGCGTCCCTGATGATTTCACGGAAAGACTGTCCTTTTTCGGCGGCCTCCGTCCAGCCGTCCTTGCTCATGCTGTCCAGCGCCATGGCATCCTTGATCGCTTTCAGGACTTCAGGGTCCTTGGGCCGGATATTGCCCAGATGTTCGAAAAGGGCTCGAGCCTTTTTGGTTTCTCCGGATTTAAGGTAGAGCTGGCCGAGCGCTTTCAGCAGCGGGACATTGTCGGGATAATGTTCGCGGCCGATTTCCATGGCCTGAACGGCTACATCCAGCCATTCCATGTTTTCAGCGCTTTGTGCGAACAGCGTGATCGTCTTGAGGTCCAGCGGCTGGTCGTTGAGAATGGCATCCGCGATTTGAAAGGCCTTTTCAGACTTGCCCGAGCTCAAGAACAGCATGGCCAACATGTATTTCGGCGCATTTTTCAATGTGGCCAGCTGTTGCTGAAGCTTGCCGCCGCCCTTTTTCTTCATGCGTTGAATGCGTGCCGCCCACAGAAACTTTCTGGCCTTGAAAAAAGCGGGTTCGGCCTGAAGGCAAGTCGAAAACTGCGAGATGGCATAGTCCGGGTTGCCTCTTTCCAAGGTGCCCAGCGCCTTGTTGAATAAATCTTGGATCTTTTGAGGGACCTCTTCCACGGTTTCTTCGGTCATAACTGAAACCCTCTCTATCTTCGTGTGAACAATGAGGAATAGGGCATTAAGGCAAAAATTCGCCTCCTCGTCAAGCGGCTCTTGCGTGAAACATTTGAACGTTAATCATTGAATGTTGCGGGCCGATGCGATACTTATGGCGTTGATGAGGCCGTATTCCGTTCCATACCGATATTTTTCGATCCGACGCGCGTTGTTTGTCTGGCTTTGCCCGGTCTTTCTGGGCGCCGGCTGCGTCGTGGCCGGACCCGATGTGCCGTTGACCGGCCTGGCGTCCCGTTACGGCATGAAAATCGCCGCATCGGACGATATGCGCGTCGAGGTATCGGGGAAGGGGTGTGTCATGACGCTCAAGGCCGACAGCCGCGAGATGACGTTCAACGGCATTCGCGTATGGCTGCACGCCCCGGCCTTGAAGCATCGGCGCCGCTGGCTGGTGTCGAAAACGGATGCCGAGACCGTGGTGCAACCGTTGCTTTCGGTCCGGCATCGGCCGGTCTCGGCGAGACCGTTCAAGGTCATGCTGGATCCCGGGCACGGCGGAGTGGACAGCGGCGCGATCGGCTTGTCCGGTCGGCATGAAAAGGACCTGGTTCTCGACATAGCCGAACGGACCCGTCAACGGCTGGTCCAGGCCGATGTGACGGTGCGGATGACCCGCGAGGCGGACATCGGGGTTGGTCTTCGCGAAAGACCCTCGCTGGCCGAAGCCTGGGGCGCGGATATTTTCGTCAGCATCCATCTTAATTCCGCAAGCAATTCCGACGCGAACGGTTTGGAAACCTTTGTGCTGACGGCGGCCAATGCGCCATCCACCAACACGGGCGCGACGAACGGCATTGCGTATCCGGGCCATCGGCATGCCGCCGCCAATATGGTTTTGGCCTATCATGCGCACCGTCGGCTTTTGCAAAGGACGGGAGCCGCAGATCGCGGCATTCGCCATGCCCGGTTCGAAGCGCTCAAGCATGCGACGTGTCCCGCCATTCTGGTGGAAGGCGGATTTCTTTCCCATCCTGAAGAGGAGCAAAAGCTGTTGAGCGCATCCTATCGCGACCGTATTGCCGAGGCATTGGCGGACGGCATTCTGGACTATGCCGGCCGAACGTCGGCGCCGGGCAAGGACAAGAAGCCCTAGCCTGCTTAGGGCCCGCGCAGAAAATTCAGGTCGCGTACGCGACTCCGATCCCGAAGGCCCTGGCGCGAAAGCTGCCCTTCCTCTTCCCGCAGCTTTCGTGATCAGGGCCGGAGGGCGGCTGCACGTCAGGCCAAGCGGCTAAACGGAACACAGATCAGCCCCGTTCGACCCGTTGCGCGCAACGGGCTTCCTCAAGGCGTTTTTCCGCCTCTGCAACCTGACGGCGCAGACGCCTGTCCTTGACCAGTTTGTCCGTCAGGCGGTTGAGTTGATTGCACACGGCCGCACCGCTGCCAATGCCGAGCAAGTCCGCAACGTCGCGCTGACTCCTACCGGCGTAACGGATCAGGAAGCGTGCCGCCACAGCCCGCAAAGGGCTGTTGTGGCGACGACGTTTGAACTCCTCCGTCTCGACATCGAATATCTCGGCCAGAATGCTCAGCGTCTCGCCTGCCGGCAACGGCTCGGTAATGCGCCGGAACGACACGTCTTCGGGGCGCGCGTGTTTGTCGAGGCGTTTCTGATACAGCTCGTCGATCCACGCCCGGAAGCCGTCGCCCCCGATGCTGCGCGGCGAAAGTTTCAGCGCAACCTGGAAGTCGTCGTCCGATTCGGCCAGGCCGCTCTCCACGAATTCGCGGTAGCGTTTCGGCCACTCGCGCCGCTTGCCGCTCATCTCGGCCAGCAACGGACCGTACT
>SLMC01000120.1 GCA_007133745.1 Kiritimatiellia bacterium | reverse complement strand
GCGTCCATGCGCATGCGCTGTTTCCGCTTGGCGACGACTGGCGCGTGTCGCTAGGGGCCAAGGAGGTCAAGGCGCGCTATGCCGCTGTTGCGTCTTTTGACTCGCCCGAGCCCGAAAACATTAGATCTCTGACGATGGCCCTGATGTGGGGACGCGCGGGCGCGCAGGTCGGGGGCGAAGGGTTCGTCGGTATCTTCGGCCGGATTTTCGGGTTGGGCATGGCCGAAGCGCGCGATGCCGGACGGATATTGCCGGCAACATGGACAACCTGGGGCGCGCGGGCTATGCTGGAAGTCGCGGACGGTGCGCTCGGTTCGGGCGAAGATTTTGTCAAGGCCGGGTTGGCGGCGCGGCGGCATACCCGGTTCCGCAACCGGAACAGTCTGCAGTTCTATGCTCAGGCGGGATGGGGCGAACGGCTGCCGGCCGGCCAGGCGCTGACCACCGGACGCGAATCAGGACTGCGTGGCGTCTATGCCCGTGAATACCGGGGGGATCGGGTTGGCGTTCTCGGCGCGACCTGGAACGGAACCCTGTGGCGCGATCGCCTTGGGCAAATGGGCGTGAACGCCTTTGCCGAAGCCGGGTCCGCCTGGGAAAACGGAACGCGCGGCGACAAGCAAGGCCTTGGCGCGGGTGTCAACTACAGGTTCTGGCGATTCCCTTTCCCGCTCGGCGTCGGCTATACCTACAGCCTGGACGACCGTAACGGCCAGATCAGTTTTGCCATGGGCGGCATGTTCTAGCCCTTCAAAAAAGCTCTGATGAAACAGCCTGTAAAGTCGGAAGCAGGCATTGCGGGTGGTTTCCGCTTGCCTTGGATACGGGCGCGTGTTACGGTTTTTCGCTTTGTTCGGCGAAGCAGGCGGAGACAACATGCGAACGCTGGTTATGGTTATGGTTGCGCTGGTTTGGGCCGCTGTTCCTTGCGATGCGGATGTTTTCATATTGAGGGATGGCCGCCAAATCGAGGGTTCCGTAGCTCGGACAACTTCGGACGGACGTGTCACTATCACTATGAAGACGGGTGTTCGGACGCATCATGTGTCCGAGTTTGCGCCGGAGACCGTTGAAGAGCATTTCCCCGACAAGCAGTTCGCGCCGGCGGGCGGCAAGGTGTTGCGCCGGTCCAAGCCCAGGGACCGGATTGATCTTTCCGGGTCGGAGCGCAAAACGCTTTGGGGCATGGCGATTGTCGGGCTGGGACTGTTCGTCATCGGGTTGATTTGGCTGACGGTTGCGGCTTTTGCGGAATCGCCGACCTGGGGGATAGCGTTCATTTTATCGGGCGGTTCGGCGGAGCTGGCTTTTATTATCCTGCATTGGAAACGCGCAAGAGCGCCTTTTCTGACGCAGGTTTTCGGGCTGGTCCTGCTGGTTTCGGCGATTGTGCTGCTGGTGCGCGGTGGTGGCTGGGGCAGTGTCCTGCCCTGGCGCGGAAGCGCCTAATAAAGGAGACAACGGCATGGAACGTTTTGTAGGAACCGTGGTGCGAGGGATTCGCACCCCGATCGTGCATCGGGGCGATGATATTGTTGGCATGGTGGTGGGCAGCGTGCTCAAGGCGGCCGAGGCGGAGGGGTTTTCGGTCAAGGCCAGGGACGTGGTCGGGATTACCGAATCGGTCGTGGCGCGAGCGCAGGGCAATTATGCGACGGTGGATGCGATCACGGCGGATTTGAAAGCGAAATTCGGAGGCGATACGCTGGGTATCGTGTTTCCCATACTCAGTCGCAACCGCTACGCGATTCTGCTCAAAGCCATGGCGCGCAGCGTCAAGCATGTCGTTTTGCTGCTGAGCTATCCGTCCGACGAGGTGGGCAATCATCTGGTGGACTTGGATCGGCTGGACGAACAGGGCATCAATCCCTGGACGGATCACTTGACGGAAGCCCGGTTCAAGGAGGCGTTCGGCGCCCCGCTGCATCCTTTTACAGGCATCGATTACGTCGAGTATTACCGGTCATTGGTGGAAAATGAAGGCGCGGCGTGTACCCTTGTTTTTTCCAATCATCCCCAAACCATTTTGGCGCATACCGGTCAAGTTCTCGCCTGCGACATACATACGCGGGTGCGTACGAAACGGCAGTTGCTTGCGGCGGGCGCGGAAACGGTTCTATGTCTGGACGAGATTTTGTCGTCTTCGGTGGACGGCAGCGGGTACAATCGGGAGTACGGCCTGCTGGGGTCCAACAAAGCCACGGAGGACACGGTCAAGCTTTTCCCGCGCGACTGTCAGCCGGTGGTCGATAGCATTCAGGCTCTGTTCAAGGAGCAGACCGGGGAAACGGTGGAAGTCATGATTTATGGCGACGGGGCGTTCAAGGACCCGGTCGGCAAGATTTGGGAATTGGCGGACCCCGTGGTTTCTCCCGCATACACGGGCGGGCTGGAAGGTACGCCCAGCGAAATAAAGATAAAGTATTTGGCGGACAATATGTTTGCGGATCTCAAGGGCGAAGCCTTGTGCGCGGCCTTGTCGAAACATATTCAGGGGAAGAAGGCGAATTTGGTGGGGGCCATGGAAGCGCAGGGCACGACGCCGCGGCGGCTGACGGATCTGATCGGATCCTTGTGCGATCTTACTTCCGGCAGCGGGGACAAGGGCACGCCGGTTGTGCATATTCAGGGCTATTTCGATCACTATGCCAGCTAAGCGCGCAAGCGAATCACCCTGTAAAGAAAAACCTTCTCCGTGCCTCCGTGTCTCCGCGGTTGTTTTGTTTGATTGGGTTGCGGCTTTGCCGCGCCGAGTCCTACGTGGTAAATATTTTCTTGCTTTTATCGCAGGGGCGGCAGATTAAGGCGCTAAGACTCCACCTGGCGTTCGCGCCATTGTCGGCGGCATTGGCGGAGCAGGTCGGGGGAGGCGAAGAGCAGATCGCCGGTATGGGCGTCGGTGAAGAGTTGAACCGTGTAGCCGGTTGCCGCGAGGGCGCCGTCGGGTTTCGTGACGGCGTATTCGATATCGAGCCGGGCCGCTTCGTTCCAGATCATGCGGGCCTCGATGGCGACGCATTCGTCGAGCAGCAGCGGTTTGGCGTAGTCCACGTGGAAGCGCACGATAGGGGCGCGCAAGCGGGCCTTGTGCAAAGCGGTGTAGGAGAGACCGGCCTGACGCCGCAATTCCGTGGAGGCTTCCTCGAAAAACGTGGCGTAACGGCCGTGCCAGGCGATGCCCATGAGGTCCACTTCCCCGAACTGCACACGATGCCGAACCGTTACGGACAGGGCCGGGGGCGCGTCCGTATCCTGTTTGAAATAGCGGGGCGACGCGAGCCGGGTCATGGGGTTTCCTCATGCCGAACGAGCAGGGTCAGCCGTGCCATGGTCTTTTGCGTACCGTTCGTCAAGGTGGCTTTCAGGAGTCTATCCCCGTCTTTTGTCATGGATGCGGCGCCCTCGAGAGCGAGATCCGAGTCGGGTGCGATCGCGGCGTAGAATTTGGCGGAAACAATTTTTCTCAACACGGCGCGCGTGTCGCGCGGCGTCTCGCTCGCGACAAGGACCGCTTGCAGGATGCACAGACCGGGCAGGGTCGGATTGTCCGGGAAATGGCCCTGAAACCCTGTAAAGGACGCGGGGAACCGGAATCGCGCGCTGAAACGACCGTTGTCGGCTTCGGTTCGGGCCTGCATGCAGTGTTTAATTTCGTCGCGGATCATAAGTTTTTTCAATCAGGGTTATGCTTCAGTGTTCCATGGGATGACAGTGATTCAGCGCTTTGAATCAACAGGAGTTGCCATAAAAAACAAGAAATCAATGGTTTCAGGTTTCGGGTTTCAGGGGTCAGGGTTTAACGTGCTGCACCCAAATGCGATGTTTCCCTGAAACCTGAACACGGAAACCTGTTCACTCAGACAAGTGGAGCATATAACCTTGCCGATGGTCAAGTTGGAAGCGCTTCGCTGAAAAAAACTTTTTTATGTTGCGGTGGCAAGGCGTTTTTGATAATATTCTCTCCGCTGATGAAGCAACGCTATGTTGCGCGTAGCAAACGGTTTGTCAATAGGGAGGGGGGCCTTATGGACAAGGAACTGTTCAGCGAGCAGGCGCAGATCGAGCGGAAGGTTTTTTCATTCAGTCTGCGGGAAAACGCGAAGGGCCGTTTTTTCAAGATCACGGAGGATGTTGGCGGACGCCGCGATTCGGTGATTATCCCGGCCACGGGCTTGGTCGAGGTGCGGGATATTGTTGACAAAGCGCTGAAAACAAGTCAAGAGTGCGGGGTTTAAGGGTCGAGCGGGTTTGTTGCCGAAGCGCCTGTTCGGGTGAACCCGATGAATAAAGGCTGTTTTGAAAGCGGTTTCAATTAAAATATCGATGGCGGCGTGTTGGGCCGTTCTTTTTTCGGGCGGCGGGCTCGTGGCGGAGGAGGATTCTGTCGTACTGTTTCCGGCTTTGGCCGAAGCCGATGCGGCTGACGATGCCGACGATGTTGACGCGTCGCTTACGGTCGAGCAGTTGATGGACAGTGTTGTCGGGGTTTTCCCGCGCGAGCCGCTCGACATACGCGGAACTTTTTTGGTGCGGCGCCGGCGCGGGGTTGTGGTCGGCGAGCGCGCGTTTGCGATGACGGTCAACTGGGGCGCCGAACCGTCCACGGCCTTCTATCGGGTGATGGACGAAGGCGGCCGGCATCCTGTCGAGGAAATGAGCCTGATCCGGCGGCGCGGCCGTCCGACGGTTTGGCGTTATCGGACCGGGACTCCGCTTCAGGAGCAGCCGCTTCCCGATCTCTACGGTTCCATTCAGGGCTCCGATGTGAGTTGGATGGATCTATCGCTGTCTTTCCTGTGGTGGCCGGGCGGAGCGTTTGCGGGCGAGGATCGGGTGCGCGGGTACGCCTGCCATATTGTCGAGATTCCCGCGCCCAAAGGGAATGCGATTGAAGGGCGGCCTTCGGAAGAAGCCTACGCCAAAGTGCGGCTTTGGATAGAGAAGAAGCAGCGCATGCTGTTGCAGGCGGAAGGCTACGATGCCGAAGGCGTCTTGATCCGGCGGTTGTGGGTCCGCAGCGTGCGGAAGATCGACGAGCGCTGGATGATCAAGGATATGGAAGTGCAGCGCTATCCGGCCGCGCATCGTACGAAAGTGACTATTCAGGAGGTGACCGAATCCGATCCCTCATGACCTCCACACTGATTATCGTTCAATTTTCATCGCTGTTTCTGTTGCTGTTCTGTTCGGCTTTCTTTTCCGGCGCCGAGACAGCATTGTTCGCCTTAAACCCGATTCAGATACGGCGGATAGGCAAATCGAATCCTAAAGCCGGGCGGCGAATCGAGCGCATGCTGAAAAAGCCGATGCCCCTGTTGTCGAGCATACTGATCGGCAATACGTTGGTCAATATCGCGGCCGCCTCCGTCGGGTATGTCCTGGCCCGCCATTTTTTCCCGGTTCGTCCGGAAGCGGTGGCGATTCCCGTTATGACATTGCTCCTGCTGATTTTCGGGGAGGTGGCGCCGAAACGGCTGTCCATGGCCCATTCCGAAACCATTTCGGCACGATATTCCGCAGTTCTTGCGGGCCTGATTGTCGCCATGACTCCGTTGCGTTTTCTGCTCGAGCATGCGGCGAGCCTTTTCCAGAAGAATTTACGCGCTGCCGACCGTCGTTTGACGGAAGAGGAAATTCTAACGGTTGTGGAGGTGGGCGAGGAAGAGGGGGTGCTGGACGAGGACGAACGAACCATGGTGGACGGCATTATCGGGCTGGAAGACATCGAGGCTCGCGACGTCATGACCCCGCGCGTGGACTTGGTCGGCATCGATCTGGACGATACGCCGGATATCTGGGCCCACACGGCCCGGAAGTCCAGGTTTCATTATTTGCCCGTATATCGCGGCACTTTGGACCATGTCGAAGGTTTTTTGAACGTTACGCGCTATCTTCTGGCAACGAGCAAGAATCTGAACGCCAGTACGATTCCGGCCTTTTTCGTGCCCGAGACCGCGCCTTTGGACACGCTGCTGCGTCAGTTCCAGAAAGAGGGGCGCCGGGTCGCCATCGTGGCCGACGAATACGGGGGCACCGCCGGCTTGATTACGCGAGGCGACATCCTGGAAGAGATCGTTCCCGACGTGGATTCGGAGTTTGGCGATGAAAAGCCCGAAATACTGAAAATCGGGGACAACCAGTGGCAGGTCGACGGTAAAACAAGTTTGGAAGATATCAATTACGAGTTGGACATGAACTTGGAGGACGAAGGCGCCGACCGCATTGCCGGTTGGGTGGCTGCGCAGGCGGAGCATATTCCGCGCACGGGCGAAACGGTCGAAGCGCAAGGGTGCCGTGCCAAGGTGCAGCGTGTCCGCAAGCAGCGTGTAACGCAGGTTCTGATCGAGAAGACGGGCTCGACCCGTGATCGCATGGATTGATGCGTTGGCGCGCATGGCGATCGGGAAAGGTTTAATGCATAATTTTCAACTGCTGTTTATTTTGATATGCATGGTTGGTGAGGCCTTTTTTTCCGGCATGGAGACAGGCGTGATTTCCATTCATCGCATGCGCTTGAAGCATTACGTGCGGCAGGGTTCCGTTCAAGCGCGGGCGTTGCAGGGTTTTTTGGACAATCCCGACCGGCTGTTCGGCGTTACGCTGGTGGGCACGAACGTGTGCGTGGTCACGATCTCTGTTCTGGCCGCGAGTTTTTTTGTAGCTTTGTTTCCGCGTTTTGGGGAAACGGTGTCCGCAGTCGTCATGACGGTTCTGGTGCTGCTGTTCTGCGAATACATTCCGAAGGCGTGGTTTCACACGCGCCCGTTCCATCGGTGTAGGATTTTCGTGCGCCCGTTGCTGACGGCGGAAGCGGTTTTTCGGCCGCTGTCCTGGCTGATCCTCAACGTTACGAGTCTGCTGGCGCCGGGAACGGCGCGTACGTTCGCGAAACGGGGTACGTTCGTGACGCGCGAGGACCTGAAGACGCTGGTGCACGAGGGCGAACAGAATGGCGTGCTTTCGCCGGACGAGCGCGTCATGATTCACCGTGTGTTCGAATTATCGAGCAAACGCGCGCGCGACATCATGATTCCGGTTTCGGCCATGGTCTGCGTCCATGACGATACGACCGTGAAGGAATTTTTGGAGCAGGCGCGAAGCTCGAAGTTCACGCGTATGCCCGTTCTGGAGAGGGCGTCGGGCGCCTATGCGGGCGTTGTCAATGTGTTTTTCGTGCTCTCGCAGGTCGATACGGAGACGATGGGGGATCGTCCGGTCAAATCGTTTGTTCGAGCTCCGCTGTTCATTTCCGATACGATGCCGGTGGACGACATTTTCCCGCGTTTGCGGCGAGGACGTCAGCCGATGTGTCTGGTCAGGAATGCCGAGGGGCGCGTTCTGGGTCTGATTACGACGGAAGACATTCTGGAAGAGATTGTCGGGAAGCTGTGACGCGGCCGGCTTCGGCTTTTTCATGGCAAAGCGTGGCAGGATCACCTGTTTCACGGGGTATTCCCGACCGAGTTCGCGTGGCCCAGGCGTGTTTGAGGAGGGCCAGCCGGGAAAACAGCAGGGTCATGGGCGAGCCCGACATGCGGGCGGGCCTCTGATCGCAGCCTGCGCAGATTCGGCCCGGACGATAGGTTTCCTTGTTTTCCATGAGCGCGGTTAGGCTATGGGTCAGAAGGTTGCCCATCGGGTTGCGTACGGCCTGATCGTTGCAGCAGGTGGAGTCGCCGGCGGCGGTGACGAACAGTTGCGAATTCCATGTGCAGGGGTAGTCGAATGCCCGCAGCAAATCGATAAATTCGAGCCAGCTCGGGAAGAAACGCTGGAAGCTCAGGGTCAAGCTTACCTGTACGCCGTCAATGTTTTTGCCGTTGTAGCGCCGAATCAGATCGCCGTACATGTCGCAGCCCTTGATCTTGTTGCGGATCAGGCCTGAACGGTTGGATGTGGCGGGGAACAGGATCATTTCCAGCTTCTTCACGCCTGCGTCGCGCGTCGCCTGGGCCAGAAATTCGAGCGTGCGTTCGAAGTCGCGTCGCACGACGGTGCGTTCGGGCGGCGAGACATGGAATTGAACGCGCTGAATTCGGCCCTGTCCGTAGAGAGCCAGCGCCTGGCGGATGCCGGGAACGACCTTGTCGAGCAACGTTCGGCCGCGTCGGGCGTCGCCGGTCATCAGTTCGCCGTAGGCTTCCGGGTCCGGGGTGGGGAACGACACGATCATCGTCAGCGGATTGCGCTTGAACACGTCCAGAATGCCGGGCTCCAGAAGCCGAGCCCCGTTCGTTACGACAGATACTTCCGGTGGCGGCATATCCGGCGCGTCCCATGCGCGGATCATACGGCCAAACAGGTCCATACGTTCGCCGAACTCGGGGTGCAGGGTGGGTTCTCCGTCCCCGGCATTGGCGACATAGCGGACGCGCAAGCCTTCACGGGCGGCCTTTAGAATGCCTTCAACGAGTGATTCGGTGACATTTTTCGGTTGGAACTCTTTGGGTCCGCAATAGCTAGGCTTGTTGACGCCGCAGAGGGTGCAGTTGTAGTTGCAGATGCCGTGCGACAGGCTGTTGTTGATGGCGATCGGGCGCCGTGTGCGGACCGACGGAGCCCGTCGGTCTTCTCGGTTGCGAGTGAACATTCGAGCGATCATGAGGCGTCTCCTTTCAAAATCTGTTTC
>SLMC01000223.1 GCA_007133745.1 Kiritimatiellia bacterium | reverse complement strand
GATTTGCTCCTCCTTCGGGATCGGGGCCGGCGTCACTTGAATGCGGTCGACCATGGCGCGGCCGAGAACAAAACGCGCGCCTTTGACCTTAACGACAAACGGACCCGGCCGGCCGCTGGACTCGATGCGAATCCGAGCGCCCGGTCCAATGCCCATGTCTGCCAGCCGCTGCTGCAACCCGCGCCCGCCCGTCATGGACACGACTTCGACCCAAGTTCCCGTTCGAGATTCATTTAATGGAGCGCTTGCGCCCCGTTTTATTTCAGATAAGCCTTGCTCAGCCGTCCTATGCATGATGCTCTTTCTCCACGTCAATGGCTTGCGCTTCCGCCTTGCGCAACGACAGTCGGTAGCCCCGAATATCCACTTCGATCGGATCGCCTAGCGGAGCGACCCGAACCACCTTGACTTTGGCGCCGCGCGTCACGCCCATATCCATGAGGCGACCGGCCGCGCTCCCGCCCACCTTGACAATGCGGGCGCTTTCGCCAGGGGCCACGTCCGCCAGAACGCAAACCGAACTCGGCTTCACGCCCGAGCCGCCCGCGCCCTCGACAGGCGCTTTCGACGCCGCTGCCGAACCGTTGCCGCTTGCGGAAGCCTGCGCCGCCCAATGCTCACGAAAAGCCTGAGGCAACGTTCGGGCCGGAACCTCGCTTGAGGCCATAAAATCGGCAAACCCGCTCAAACGAGCCATTACATCCTCGCCAACCGCATGCTCGAGACGGCAGGCATTCGCCTCGGCATCTTCCGCATCCACGTCCAGAACTTGGGTTAAAAAAGCGCTTAACGCCCGATGCCGCGCAAGAATACGATCCGCCAAAGCTTCGCCTTTTTCCGTCAGCGCGACCAGTTCATAGGGCTTGTAATGGACAAGCCCCTGCTTGCTCAAGGAACGCAAAGCGATCGAAACGGACGACTTGGCTACGGACAGACGGCTCGCAATATCGCGAACCCGTGCCGCACCCTTGGCTCGAATCAAGCGCACAATCATTTCAAGATAGTCTTCCTGCGATGCCGATAAAACCGTCTCCCGGTTCATAATCCCACCCCTTCCAATGAATTAGCAAAAGGCAATATAGTTTGCCCCGCCTAACAAGGCAATGAAAAAGTTGATAAATTTTTCATAAGAGAAGAGCCGGTGGATCAGTAGTGATTTAATCACCCGGGCAATGTCTGCCATCGTCAGCCTTGAGCCGCTTCAGGATGGCCGCAGGGCGAAGCGGCGCGGCTATCCCGAAGTCGGCGCACGGAGGTCTTGAAATCTTTCTATTCTTCCAGGCTTGTAAGCCTGACGCGGCAAAGCCTGGGGCCTGCCCGCCGAAGCCGCTTCGGCGCAGGCGGGTGGAACCCCGGGACTTTGCGCATCCCAACCCCCTCATGGCGCATCGCCTTACGGGTCGTTTGCCTTGGGTATCTCGATATGAAGAACGCCTTTTTTGTGTTGCGTCGTCATCTTGTCCGCCAGGACGGGACCCGGAAGCGTGACTGTCCGGTGGAATTTCCCGCTTCTGCGTTCCCGGCGCAGCATTCGGCCCTTGTCTTCCTCTTTCGATTCCGACTGCACGGTTCCCGAAATCGCGAGAGTCCGGCCGTCCAGCTTTACGTCGAGGCGCGAATCCTCCGTGCCCGGAAGATCGACCGTGATCACGTAGCGATCCCCCTTGTCCTCCATGTTGATCGCCGGGGAGAAGGAATGGTCGCCGAAAAGGCTGCCGAAATCGTCGCTTCGCTGGAACCGGTTGTATGCGCGTCCGAACATCTGGTTGATGCGGTCGTGCATGGCGTGCATTTCCTTGAACGGATCCCAATCGTCGAGATTCCAGTCGAACGGATCGTCCACAAAGGGACTTGGCGGAAGCGCGAGCTTGGCGTCCGAGTCGGCATCGTCATCGGGCGCGAACGCAAGACGGCTCGGCTCATCCACTTCCACTTCCGCCGCCGCCGACCCGCGCCATTGTCTGAGCAGCCCGAACATCATCACGCTTTGCGCCGCAACGGCCGCAAGCAGCACAGCGACGAGAACCGTAAGCGCCGTGAGTTTCCTGTTGCCTGTGTCTGTCATTTTTCATTCACCTCCTTTCGATATTGGATTATAGGCATACCCTATCCTTGACAGCGCTTCGTTACATTGCGACTAAGCAGGCAGCATGCCAACCGAAATTGCCTAGACCATTGACGTAGCAAACTCATTATCCAGAAACATTTACACATCAAACACCGGTTCGCATATGGAAACAATGAGCCATAGTGTCTCTTATGCAAGTTGGCGCTTGTGTCATATTTGCACGATTCTCGCAGCCCTTATGCCGCCCCAAAGGCCTGAGCTTTACCCGCAGTCGTATTGCGCCCTGATGTCGCCATCGTGCCCAATTCCGAGTTTCGGGCTTCTTTCGGGCTAGGGTGTTTCGTCATTCGGGATTCCGAGCGCATCTTATCCCCTAACTCATCCTTCTTACCATGTCTCCTGCTTGACACCGCCGGAAGTGAGATGCGTCCGAGATTGCGTCTTGACCCTGGGCGAAGATTGCACTAGGGTGCTGATCAAATTTATAAGGAGGTCGAAGGAGGTCGCGATGCCGCAGTGCGCAAAACGACAAATGACGGTTACGCTGTGCTTGATGGTCGGGATGGCCGCTTCAGGGGTCGGTTCGGGCTTTGCCGTCATGAACCGGGATGTGCGCGTTCCGGCTCCCGGCCCGGCGCCGTTTTCGCGTCTTCAGGAAAATCAGCGCTTGGTATGCGTCCACGCCTGGGATGAAGGCTATCTGGTGGTATGCCGGGACGAACAGGGCCAGACACGTCTGGCGCAAATGGCGCGCCGGGACGAATGGGGCCGGGCGACAGCCCGACTCTGGACATACGACGGATCCATGGAATCGAATACCATTGCGATTCTCGTGCCGGTCTCGCTGTCTCCCGGATACGCGCTTTTTCTGGAGGGAGATCGTTATCCCGTTGTCGAATCCGACGATGAGACCTTGACTCTGCTTTATCGGTTCGCCGAGTACGAGGGCGCATTTCAGGTTTCCCGAACGGATGCGCGCCTCGAACCGCCGCCCGAGCCGGAAACGGATCCGGACAAGATTCGGGAACAGCAGCTTCAGTCAGTTTTGCGGGAATCGTCCGAACAGCGGACGGCGCTGGAAACCGCCCTGAGCCAAGCGCGCGCAAACGCGGTACGCATCCAGGACCTGCAACGGAACATTCGGCTGTCCGATATCGAAAACCGTCGGTTGCGAACTGAATTGCAGGAAACGGAGCACTGGGTTCGCCAGACGCTGCACGAAACGCCCGGAGAAGACAAGGCGCTGATGCTCCGGCAAAAGGATTTGGATCGTCTTTTGCGCGAGCAAGCCGGTTCGCATGCGAAACATGGGGCGGCGCAAAGAGAAACGGAAGCCTTGAAAACGGTCGAACGGAATATCGCATCCGTCGAACGCGACATCATGCGAATCGGTCAAGCCGTGACGCAACGGCAAGCCGAGCTGACTGCCTTGCGCGCGACGGCAACCGACAAGGGCGCTCGCCAGGAACAGGAGGATATCGCCCGTCTGGTCAAGCTGGCTCTGGCGCAACAGGGCGCTGTCGCAAAAGACGCGGCCGAAGTGGAGGCCCTGAAAAACCGGCTGTCGCCCTGGATCGAGCATCTTGTCGCTCTGTCCCGCGAAAACGAAGCTTTGAGACAGCAACTGCAAACGTTGCGCGACGAACTGGCCGCCTTGCGCGAAAAAGCCGCCCAAGCCAATCCTTAAAGTCTTTCCGAACAACATACACGCTTTTGCGTCTATCTTTTTAAAAGAGAAACTACGAAACACGCGAAAAGCAAATTTCCGGATTAGGAAAAAATACGCGTATTTCATAGTTGAAAAAACATTGGGTGCGGCGAAGCCCGCCTTGTGGCCTTTGCTAACGCAATGCGCGTAAAACATAAAAGGGGAAAACAATGATGAACAAGCAAGCCTTGCGTTTTTTGAAGGAACTGCTGGCAACGCCCACTCCGTCCGGATCTGAAGAGGCCGGACAAAAGGTCGTGGCCGATTACATGCGCGTCTATGCGGACCGGGTGGAATGCGATGTTCACGGCAACGTGCATGGCGTTCTCAATCCCGACGGGAAATACCGGGTGATGCTGGCGGGGCATTGCGATGAAATCGGACTTATGATCCAGCATATCGACGAGAAGGGTTTCCTGATCATGTCCGTGCTCGGCGGCATGCAGGAATCGCTGCTGCAAGCCGAACGCATTGTGATCCAGGGCCGCAACGGCCTTGTGCCGGGCGTGTTCGGCGTCAAGCCGATCCATCTGACACGGCACGATTCGTCCGACAAGAACAAACCGCCCGCCATTCACGAGCTGTGGGTGGACATTGGGGCCAAGAGCCGCAAGGATGCCGAGAAGCTCGTGTCCGTCGGCGATGTCGCCACCATTGACGCGCACTGGATCGAGCTGGCCAACGGTCGCGTGGCTTGTCGCGGCATGGATGACCGCGTAGGCTCGTTTGTCGTGGCCGATACGCTGCGGCTGTTGAAGGGGCGCAAACTGAATGTGGCTGTGCATGCCGTCAGCACCGTGCAGGAGGAAGTGGGCCTTCGCGGATCGCACACAGCCGCGTTCGGCGTGGATCCGGCCGTGGGTCTGGCCGTGGATGTCGCCTTCGCTACGGATTATCCGGACATGAATCCCAAAATCGTCGGCGAAAGCAAGCTGGGCGACGGGCCGGTCCTGCATTGCGGGCCGACCCATAACAAAAAAGTCCTGGAAGGTTTGCGCAAAGCCGCCAAGACGGCCAAAATACGAACCCAGATTCAGCCCGAGCCCCGCGGCGCCGGCACGGACGCTTTCGCCATGCACATGACCCGCAGCGGCGTCGCCGCCGGCCTGGTCAGCGTGGCCTGCCGCAACATGCACAGCGCCGTGGAAACCGTGGACCTGGACGACATCGAGAAAACCGTCAAATTGCTCGCCCATTACATCGCCGGCCTGACCGGGAAAGAGACGTGGAGGAAATCATGACCGGCGAACCGTCGGAACGAAAAGAACAGGATGCGGAAGACTTCCGTTTTCAGGAATTGCTTCAAAGCGTTTACGAAGGCATTCTGATCGCCGGCCTGCACGGCAACGTGGACGTGGCCAACACCCGCGCCGCCGAACTGTTCGGTCGCGAAACCGTGGATCTGTGCCATAGCCGGATACAGGATTTGATCAGCGGATTCAACGACGAGATTCTGCAAAACATCGTGGAATCGCTGGAAAACGAAAAGCACGTCCTTCTGGAAGCCTCCTGCGTCCGAGCCGACGGATCCCTTTTTCCCGGCGAAATCGCCGTGCACAACATATACCTGCGCCAAGACCCGCAGCTCTGCTTTTCCGTTCGCGACGTCACCACTCGCATCGAAACCGAAAGCCGGCTGGAGGACACGCAAGACGCTTTGATCCGCGCCGAAAAGAACAAAGCCCGCATGGAGACCATTACCACTTTGGCGCATGAAATCAACAATCCGTTGCAAATGCTGCTTGGCATGGTGGAAGCCGACAACAACGTGCGATACGCCACTCCGTTGAACCGGATTACGACCGTTATTCAGCAATTGCGGATGCAGGAGGAACTGCGCACAGTCAAGTACGCGGGCGCCGCGCACCGTTATGAAATCCCGGCTGCCGACATCGAACCGGCCCAAGGCGACCGCCTTCTGATCGTTGACGACGAAGTCACGCTGCAACGGTTTTTCGAGAGTATGCTCACCGCCAAAATCCCCGGACTCCAGATCGAAACCGCCAGCAACGGACAACAGGCGCTGGAGGCTTTCCGCCGCGGACATCATGCCGTGATCATACTGGATATCGCCATGCCGGTCATGGATGGCGAGCAGACCTTCCGGGAGCTTCGCAAAGCCTGCAAGGAAAACAAATGGGAAATGCCCGCCGTCGTGTTCTGCACGGGCTATACCCCGCCCGAAAGCATCCGGCAGACCTTGGACAGGGAATCGCTGCACACCTATCTGCCCAAGCCGGTCACCGGCCAGGCGCTCGTCGAGGCGGTCAAGAACCGGCTCGAATTCCACGCCCTAAGCCATGGCTCGCCTTCGGCCTAGCGATCCGCCCGGTTAGCGCTAATCCCGCCGTCCTGCTGAAAAAACAAGAAATTGGAGGCGTGATTGTTTGTGAGTGTGTGGGTGTGTGAGTGTGGGGGTGAAAACTCACATACTCCCAAACCCACTGTCATCCCATGGAATAATGGAATGGGGGAATGTTGGAATAATAATAGCAAGCCGAAACGGTGATTTCCTCTGTCGTAAATTCTGCAACGCACTGCGCGTCAGGCAGACGCAAGGCAAAGGTTCCGTCGCTGGCTTTCAAAGGTTTACAACATTCCAAGCTTCCAATATTCCATAATTCCAGATGCTATGGGATGATACTGTCCCAAACCCACATACCCACGCACTTGGGTTGCGGGCGAAGCCCGCCTTGTGCCCTTATGGGCGGCAACTGAACAATGGAGCGCCAACGATTTTTTTTCGCTCGCCCCTTGACAATCCAGGTTCATGCGCTAGGATGGCGTCTTTCTCATTGCATATAGCGAGTTGACGACCGCCCGTTTTTCCCGCCGGGAAGCAAACGGGAGTTTGTTCAAGGCGCAAGGTCAGCAGCGGTCTCGGGATTGCGCTGGCCTTTTTTTGTCCCCAAATAAACGAAAGGACCGTTGATCATGCCGACATTGCCAACCAAAAACCAAAAGCTCATCGACTGGGTCGAACAAGCCGTCAAGCTTTGCAAACCGGACCGCGTGCACTGGTGCGACGGATCGGAGGAGGAAAACACGGCGCTGTGCGATCTGATGGTCAAAGGCGGCACCTTCACCCGTCTTAACGAAGACAAACGGCCCAACAGCTTTCTGGCCCGTTCCCATCCCAGCGATGTGGCCCGAGTCGAAGATCGCACGTTCATCTGCTCGGCTCGCGAGGAAGACGCCGGCCCGACCAACCACTGGGCGGATCCCGTCGAGATGAAAAAGAAGCTCGAAGGCATGTTCGACGGCTGCATGGCCGGCCGAACCCTGTATGTGATTCCCTTTTCGATGGGCCCGCTCGATTCGCCGATCCGCAAAATCGGTATCGAACTCACCGATTCCGCCTATGTCGTGGCCAATATGCGCATCATGACGCGCATGGGCCGGGCGGCACTGGACAATCTCGGGCCGGATGGCGACTTCATTCCGTGCCTGCATTCGGTCGGCGCGCCGCTGAAGCCCGGCCAGGCCGATGTTCCGTGGCCTTGCGAAAACGATCCGGCCAACAAATACATTGTCCACTTCCCCGAAGAGCCCTCCATCTGGTCCTACGGGTCCGGGTACGGCGGCAACGCGCTGCTCGGCAAGAAATGCCTGGCCCTGCGCATCGCCTCGGTTGTGGCACGCCGCGAAGGTTGGCTGGCCGAACACATGCTCATTCTGCGACTGACCTCGCCGGAAGGAAAAAAACATTATGTTGCCGCCGCCTTCCCCAGCGCCTGCGGCAAGACCAATCTGGCCATGATGAAGCCCAGCTTGCCCGGCTGGACCGTCCACTGCGTCGGCGACGACATCGCCTGGATGCGCGTGGGCGAGGACGGCCGCCTCTACGCCATGAACCCGGAAACCGGCTTCTTCGGTGTGGCCCCGGGCACCTCGGAACAGTCGAACCCGCACGCGCTGGCCTCGCTGTCCCGCAACAGCATCTTCACCAACGTGGTTCTTACCCCCGACAACGACGTGTGGTGGGAAGACATGGGTGTGCCCCCGCCTGAAAAAGGGATCGACTGGAAAGGCGAGGAATGGACGCCCGACTGCGGCCGCAAAGGTGCGCATCCCAACGCCCGCTTCACCGCGCCGGCCGCGCAGTGCCCCGTGATCGATCCCGAATGGGAGAACCCGGACGGCGTGCCGATTTCGGCGTTCCTGTTCGGCGGCCGTCGCCCGAGCGTCATCCCGCTGGTGGCCGAAGCCTTCAACTGGGAACACGGCGTGTTCATGGGCGCTTCAGCCGGATCGGAAACCACGGCGGCCAACTTGGCGCAAGCCGGCGTTCTGCGCCGCGACCCGTTCGCCATGCTGCCGTTCTGCGGCTACCATATCGGCGATTACCTGACCCATTGGCTGAAGCTTGGCGAAAACCCCAAGGCAGCGAACCTGCCCAAGGTCTTTTTCGTCAACTGGTTCCGGAAAGGCGAGGACGGTCGCTGGCTCTGGCCCGGGTTCGGCGACAACAGCCGCGTGCTCAAATGGATCTGCGAACGCGTCGAAGGCGCTGGCAAGGCTGTCGAAAGCCCGATCGGCATGATCCCGACATCCGACGCGCTGGATTTGTCAGGCTTGGATCTGCCGGCCGAGGACATGGCGGAACTGCTGCGTGTCGATGCGGAAGGCTGGAAGAAGGAGGCGGACGAGGCCACTGAATACTTCCACAAGTTTGGCGACAAGCTGCCGCCTGCGATCGACCGCGAGTTGCAGGCGTTGAAAAAACGTTTGGAAGCGTAGGGGCTAGGGGTTAGGAGTTGAGAGAATAGGTTTCAGGAAAAAATGTTGGGGTGCAGATGTTAAACCCTGACACCCGAAACCATTGCTCTCGCTTCCGAAAAACCTGAGATTGCTCCCAGGCCCGACGGCTTACTTTGGTTGCGGCCGAAGGCCGCGTCAGACTGTTCCGTCATGGGAAGCGATGCATCTGCGTCGCTTCCTTTG
>SLMC01000152.1 GCA_007133745.1 Kiritimatiellia bacterium | reverse complement strand
TAATTTACCGGCAGATTCCGCGGATGAGGCATAGATGTGTAGTACAACGAGGGCGCTGCCCCAGGCTTTGTTGCATCAGGCTTTCAGCCTGGAAAACAAGAAGATTTCGACCAGACAAGTAGATGCAAATGCGTAAGTCGTGTGTATAAAACTGATGACTGATCACCGATCACTGGCCACTGCTCTTTTTAGGGCAACTTTTTTTCTCGGACCTTGCTTCAGACCGCTCTCATCGTTTGTTCACGAGGGCCGGTTGCGATCTTGCGCCACGATTTTCTTGCAGACGTTCTGGCCGCAGAGCACGACCATCGGCATGCCGCCGCCGGGATTGACCGAGCCGCCCACGAAAAAGAGATTGTCGTAGGCTTTGCTTTGCTTGGAAGCCTTGAAGCCGAAGTTTCTCCATCGGTCGGCAACCACCCCGTAGATGGCCCCGCGGTTGGAGTAGTATTGCGCTTGAATGTCGCGCGGGGTCCACATGTGCTCGACGACGATGTGTCGGCGCAGATCGGTCAGGCCCATGCGTTCGAGCTTGTCCAGAACGCGGTCGCGCAAGGCTTGATAGGCCTCGTGGGGCACCGGATGTTTTTCGTCGAGACAGGGGATGTGGGGCAGAATCTTGAGGTTGTCGCAGCCGGGCGGCGCCACGGCGGGATTGCTGCGAGCGGCGGCGACCACGTAAAGTGTGGGGTCGCGCGGGATTTCGCGCTTGCGGAACACGGTGCGGAAATGCTCCTTCTGGTTGCCCGAAAAGAAAAAATTGTGATGGGCGAGTTCGGGATATTGAATATCGAGCCCGAGATCGAGCACGAGTCCGGAACAGGCCGGTTCAAGCCGTCTGCGCAGAGGGCGCATAAAGCGAGGCGGTTTGTTCAGCAGCCGTTCGCAGGCGGGCACAACCTCCATGTTTGACACGACATAATCGGCCGGATGAAACGCGCCGTCCTTAAGTTCCACGCCGGTGGCGGTCCGTCCCTCGTGGCGAATATGCGCGACTTCGTGTTCGAAGCGCAGCGCGATGCCCAGTTCCTCGGCCAGTGTGCGCAAGGCTTGGGCCAGCCGAATCATGCCGCCTTCCACGTACCAGAGATCGTGCCGGAACTGAATGGTCGGCAGGCAGTTCATGAAAGCAGGCGCGTCGTACGCCGACGACCCCACGTATTTGATGAAGAAATCCATGACGTCGCGCAGGTGCGGATGCCGTATGTAATGCGCGACGCCGCCGTGCATGGTGCGCAGCAGATCGAATTTCATAAAATTCGCCAGTCCGTAATAGCGCTTGAAATCGCGTAAATCGTCCAGGCCTTCTTCGAAATAGCCTTTGTCCACAAGATCGTAGAGCCGACCGGAGTAGTCGAGAAAATTTTGGAAATTCTTGGGCGATTCGCCCAGCTTGTCGAGTTCCTCGGTCATGCGGTCGGGTTCCGGAACCAAATCGATCCGCGTGCCGTCCTCGAAGAAATTGCGCCAGTGCGGGCGTACGGGACACAGGGTCACGTAGTCTTTCATGCGGCGTTTCGAGCGATGGAAGAGCCGTTTGAAAATATGAGGCAGGGTCAGGATGGATGGCCCGAGATCGAATGCGAACCCTCGCGTTTCGAGAACGTTCAGTTTGCCGCCCGCATGGGCGTTCTTTTCGAAAACGGTGACGGCATAGCCTTCCTGCGCCAGGGAAATGGCGGCGGACAATCCGCCCAGTCCGGCGCCGATCACGGCGACGTTTCTTCCGTTGGGTTCGGGCGGTGTGGCGGGTTCACTCATGCGTAAGCTCCGTACAGTGTTCGGGGCGAGATGTCAAACCGAGAGGTTTTTGGAGACAAAGGGAATCTTATGGACGCGGGACAGCAGGTTGGCGACGATGCGACCGGATTCGTAGATAGTCGGCAGTCCGCTGCCCGGATGCGTGCCGCCGCCCACGAGATAGCATCGGTCGAATTCCTGGAATCTGTTGTGCGGTCGGCGATTGAGCATTTGCCCGAAATTGTGGGCTAGGTTGAACGTGGCGCCGTGATGGACCCGATAGTCTTTTTCCCAGTCGGCCGGCGTCACGATTTTTTCGCTCACAATATGCTCGCGCAGATCCTTCATGTCCGTCCGCGCCGCCACGGCGTCGAGAACCCGGTCCCGGAAAGCCGAACCATCCTTTGCCCAATCGGTACGTCCGATCTTCATGTTGGAGACGGGCACCAGAATATACACGGCCGAATGGCCGGTCGGCGCCAGGCTCGGGTCCAGGACGCTGGCATTGCGTACGTAGAAGGAAAGGTCGTCGCCCAGCGGTTCGCCGCTGAAGATGCTGTCCACATTGCGACGATAGTCGTTGGCGAAGCAGATGGTATGGAACGGCATGTCGTAGGCGCGGTCCGCGCCGGCGTAGATCATGAACGTGGAGCAGGAAAATTTCATGGACTCCAGTTTTTTCGGCGTGTACGTCCGCAATGGGTCGGGCTCGAACAGATGGCTCGCGGCATACCCGAAATCGGCATTGATGACGACGGCGTCGGCGTCGATGACGTCGCCGCTTTCCAGTTCCACGCCTGTCGCGACCCGGTTCTCGACGCGGACGCGCCGCACGGGGCTATCCAGGTGAACCTCGCCGCCGTGCTTGCGGACCGTATCGGCCATGGCATGGGAAATGGCGCTCAGTCCGCCCATGGCGTGATAGATGCCCATGCCGTGTTCGATATAGGGAATCATGGCGAAAAGGCCCGGACAATCCCAGGGCGACATGCCCAGATATTTGGACTGGAACGTAAAGGTCAAGGCCAGTTGTTCATCGCCAAAGCGCTTGCGCATTACGGAAAACAGCGTTTCGTTCAGGGCCAGGTGCGGAATAGCCTTGATCAGATCGGGATGAAACAGGGTTTGCCAATGGTCGTAAGATTTCTGCAGGCAAGGGTAAAGGCGTTCGAAACGCTGTTTCTCGCGTTTTAGAAAGGCGTCGTATCGGTTTTCGCGACCGGGAAAAAGCCGGGCGATTTCAGCTTTCATTTTTTCCGGGTCTGACGATACGGCCAGCGTTTTATCGGAGAATTTCAGGTGATACATGGGATCGAGGCGGCGAATGTCGAGCATGGTATCGGTAGAGGAACCCGCTTCCTCGAAGACTTCGTCGAGCACGTCTTTCAGCATCAGGAAAGTGGGGCCGGTATCGAAGACGTAGGGTCCCAGCCGAATTTCGGCATTGCGGCCGCCCACGGTTTTTTGAGCTTCGAACACAGTCACCTTGAAGCCGCGTTTGGCCAGAATCATGGCGCTGGTCAAGCCGCCGGGTCCGGCGCCGATCACAATCGCATGAGGTGTGGTTGAGTTCGATGTCATAGGTGTCCTTTTTGGCCTTTTCTCTTTTGCGCTTTCTGCGCTTCTTTGCGGCTAAACTTTCTCTGTTCACGTGCCGCTTTAACGTTCAACTTTTTACTTTCCACGCTCTTCAGCCTTCATTGCCCTCTATTTGAAAAAGTTCTTGCTGAAGCAATCTGCCCAAAAGCTCACTACAGCGCTTTGCCATGCGGAATGCAACATAAAAAACTCTTTTGACAGGGCGGGCGGTTTTATGCGAGAGTTTGGCTTATGGATATGCACGATGAAATGAAGGATTGGCATGAGCGCGCGCGGGCGTTTTTCGCGTGCGGGACGACGCGTCCGCCGGAGTGGCGCATCGCGCAGTTGAAAAAACTGCTGGCCGCCGTCGAGCTGCGGGAAAAGGATTTGCTTGAGGCGTTGAACAAGGACTTGGGGAAGCCGGCCGCGGAAGCCTACCTCTCGGAAGTCGGCTGGGTTCTGAACGATATCCGGCATGCGATCCGTCATGTCAAAGCGTGGTCCCGGCCCCGCCGTTGTCGTTCGCCCCTGGCGATTTGGCCGGCCCGCAGCGTTCTGCATCCCGAACCGGCGGGGCTGGTTTTGATTCTGGCGCCCTGGAACTATCCTTTGCAGCTTCTGTTTTCCCCTTTGGTCGCCGCCTTGGCGGCCGGGAATGTCGTCTGTTTAAAGCCTTCGGAGCTGACGCCGACCGTGGCGCATGTGGCGGCGACGTTGATTCGCGAGACCTTTCCGTCGGAATATATCGGGGTTTGGGAAGGCGACCGCGCGGTCGCCGAGACGCTGTTGAGTTTGCGGTTCGACCACATATTCTTTACGGGCAGCACGGCGGTGGGTCGCAGCGTCATGGCCGCCGCCGCGAAATTTCCGACGCCCGTCACTTTGGAACTGGGCGGCAAGTCGCCTTGCATCGTGTGTGCGGACGCGGATCTGCGCGTGGCCGCCCGCCGTATCGCCTGGGGCAAATTCATGAATGCGGGCCAGGTATGCGTTGCGCCCGACTATCTGCTTGTCGAACGTTCCGCTCGGGACGGACTGATCGCCGAATTGCGCAAGGCCATCCGCGACTTTTACGGCGCCGATCCGGGTAAAAGCCCTCATTACGGCCGTATTGTCAACTCTCGCCATGTCGAACGCTTGCGAACATACACGCAGGGACAACAGGCGATTCAGGGTGGCGACTGCGATCCGGAACAACGCGTCGTCGAGCCGACGCTGCTGCTCGATCCGGCATGGGACAGTCCGGTTATGCAGGAGGAGATTTTCGGGCCTGTACTGCCGATACTGACCTTCGACGATCTCAATGCCGTTTTGCGCGAAATCAAGCGCCGTCCCGCGCCGCTGGCCCTGTATCTGTTCACCCGTCGCCGGGAGATACAGGAACGGATCCGCAGGGAAACCGCATCGGGCGGCATGGCGATCAACGACACGGTTGTGCAGATTTTCGGACACGCCATGCCGTTCGGCGGGGTAGGGGAAAGCGGCATGGGCGTCTATCACGGCAAGGCCGGATTCGACACGTTCACCCATTATCGGCCGGTTGTCACGCGCGGATTCCGGCCCGATCCCGCTTTTCGCTATCCGCCGATCCGTCTGCCGCTCCGCCTGCTGAAGCTGGTCAACCGCTGGCTGATGGGCTAGGATGCAAGTGGCGTGCGTTCGTGTGTTCGTGGAAGAAAAATTTTTAACCACGGAAAACGCGGAATACACGGAAAAGTGGACATACCTTTCCGGATATTGCGGCGAGGCTACCCCGATCTTCCTGTAAATGTTTAGGGCGCATCCGATCTTTTTATAAGAGAAACCCGTACCATCCCATAGCGTCTGGAATCATGGAATATTGGAAGATTGGAATGTTGCAAGGCTTTGACAGTCAGTGGACGGCGTTTAGTCTTTCTTCTGCTTTTCGCGCAGTGAGTTGCAGAGTTTTCGACAGAGGCAATCACCGTTTCGGCTTGCTATCATTATCCCAACATTCCCCCGTTCCATTATTCCATGGGATGACAGTGTTCGCGTGTTTCGCGTAGGGCGCGGTTCCGCACCGCAACGTTCGCTTCCACCGACGCGAGGTCGGCGGGCAGCGCCAAAAAGGAGATGCGCCCGACGATCAAGAGTTTTTCAACTTGCTGTTGACAAGTCCGGTTCGTTTCTCTAGTTTGGCCGTTCTTGTTTCGACCCGTTCCGGGCGACAGCGCGGACGAGGCGGCACAAATCGATTTTTCGGGTGGGCCGTTAGCTCAGTTGGCAGAGCAGCGCCCTTTTAAGGCGCGGGTCGACGGTTCGAGTCCGTCACGGCTCACCATTTTCTCTCTCCCCCGACTTCAATATTATGGCTCGAAACCGAAACATTCGACACGGCCTCGAAGCCCTTTTGTTCGCCTTGGGACAAGGCGTGATCCCGTTTCTGCCCCGATGTTGCTCGCTCGGTTTTTCGCGTCTGTTCGGTTGGCTGGCGTATGTCGTCGCGCGCGGCCAGCGCCGCATCGCTTTGGCCAACATGGATGCGGTGTACGGCGACACACTGTCCGCGCGCGAAAAGGAAGCCTTGGCGCGAGCGGCTTTTCAAACGTTTGTTCAACTGACCTTCGATCTGTTCTGGTTTTCCGTCTTTACGGAGAAGCGCATTCGGCGCTGGGTGCGTTTCGACGCTTCCTGCGAACGCCATTGCTCAACCTGGCCGGCCGTTCTTCTCGGGTTGCATCTGGGCAATTGGGAGATTCTGGGCCAGGCCCTCGCCCTGCGCGGCCAACTCGGCGCGAGCGTGGCCATGCCGCTCAAGAATCCGTGGATCGACGCGCGGATCGTGGCCTGGCGACGGCGGACCGGACAGACGATTATACCGCGAAACGGCGCGGTGCGTCGACTTTTGACTATCCTGCGAGAAGGCGGACGCGTGGCGTTGTTGATCGATCAAAACACGAAACCTGCGGAAGGCGGGGTGTTCGTCGATTTCTTCGGGTTGCCTGCGCCCGTGTCCAGAGCGGCGGCGGCCTTGGCCATTCGCGCGCAAGCGCCGGTGATCGTGCTGCATTGTCTGCCGCAAGCGGACGGCGGCTATTGCGCGTACGCGTCAGAGCCTATGCCGCCACCTGCCGACAAGACGGCCGAAACCGACTTCACCCGCGTCCTGTGCAAGCGCATGGAACAGACCATTCGGTCTGCGCCCGAGCGCTGGCTATGGATGTACAAGCGCTGGAAATACATTCCTGCCGGCGCCGATCCCGCCCGCTACCCGTTCTACGCCAAACGCGGCAAAAACTGAGCAGAGAAGAGGGACAGAGCAGAACGTTTAAGCGTAACCGAAAAAGAGCGGGAATTAAGTTTGCGATCAAGTGTAAGAGCGCCTATTCCGGACGATTGACCAGCGTCACATCCGATGGCGTCGCCTCGGGCACGACGGCGATCTCGGTGTCGCCGACCTTGATCACATCGCCCGGCGTCAGTTTGGCGACATCGATCTTCCGGCCGTTGAGCAGCGTTCCGTTGCTGGAACCCATGTCGCGCACGATGAAAATGTCGTCCCAATACCTTATCGCGGTATGAATGCGCGACGCTTGCGGGTCGTCCAGCGCGATGTGAGCGGTCTTGTCGCGCCCGATCGTCACCGGCGCGCTGTGCGCCATGGTTTTCAGTCTGACCTTGGCTTCCGTACCGTCCGCCTTTTTGTAGGTTAGCAGCATGTATTCCTCCTTTGGTTTATAGGTTCGGCTCGATGGTCAGGGTGAAAAATTGCCCGGGATAATGGCGCAGAGCGACGATCCGCCTGTTGACCGGATCGTATTCAATGAACCCGACCCCAATGTGAGACAATTCAGGCGGATTTTCCGCTTGCAGTTTGAACCAGGCGTTGCGGTCGGCGTCGAACACCCAGGTTTCACCCGTTGGTCTCTCGCGAGTCCAGTCGGGGCAGCCGCCATGCGCCACAATCAGATCGTTGCCCGCATCGTAGCATACGTAGGGAACACGCAAGGCGTTGGGGGTTGACGACGGACGCAGCTCGGACCATGTCTCCTTTCGGGGATCGTACGCCCATGTCCAAGTCTCTTTGCTGTCCGTGTCGCGCCCGAACAGAATAAACCGGTTACGCTTGGAATCGTAGGCCAAAGTGTTGCGATACCAATCCGGAACGACGGGGAATTCAACGCCTGTTGCCCTGCCGCCATCGAGTGTGCCCAGGTTCGTCCATCCGCCGGTCGCCGGATCGTAGCGGCGGAAATGTCGGATTCCGCCTTTGTATGGGTCGTAACTCAAGCCAAGCACCATGCCGTTTCCGTATGACAAAGCCATGCGGCCGGTGAGCGGCCCCGGTGTCTGCCATGAGCGCGTCGTCATGCAAAATGCGGCTCCTCCCCGCAGCATCCTGTCGGCGTCTGGGAAGTAGATCGCGTTATCGTCAGTTGAGCGGCTAAATTCTTCGGCCCCGTCGGCCTTCGAGTCGATTCGTTCCCATGTGTCGGACGCGACATCGTAGGCGGTAACGGACCAATCCCGGCACGATACCAAATACCGGTTTCGTTTGGTATCGAATGCAGCGGCAGCACTGTTGAAAGCTCTTCTTGCCGCCGATTTTCTTTCCCATCGGCCCCTCCACGGGGATTCTTCCGCATGAACGTTCGATGCGACAGATTCCGCTTTCGGGGTCGGCTTCGCCGCTGACGGGCGCGGCGCGCCGGGCTCGCGGGGCAGGTTCAAGTCCAGCACGATGCGCATGCCGATATGGTCGCGGCACGTTGGGGGAGGGCTAGAGCCTCTATTTGAAGAACGCAAAAAAGGTGTTTGGCTCCTCCAGCCGCCTCCTCGCGCGATCCGGTGCGAGCCGGTTCCCGGGCCAACGGGGTCCGTGTCCGTTCCGTCCGTTTGCGGATAGGGCGCGAGCCAGTCCTGGCACCATTCCGCGACGTTGCCGGCCATGTCGCGTAGGCCCCAGGGGTTCGGTGGATAACTGCCAACCGGCGCGGTGCGGCCAAGATACTCGCCTTGTTGTCCGTCCCAGACATGGGTGCCTTGCCAGTTCGCCGGATTGCCGGCGACGCTTTCCCCGAAATGGAACGACGTGTCCGTGCCGGCCCGGCAGGCCCATTCCCATTCGGCCTCCGTCGGAAGCCGAACCGTGGCCCCCCGGCCCTTGAGCGCCGTGTTGAGCTTGGCCAGAAATGCCTGCGCGTCGTTCCAACTGATGTTTTCGACCGGGTGCTTCGGATTCTTTCTGAAACTAGGATTGTCCCCCATAACTCGTTGCCAGAGTTCCTGGGTCAGCTCGTGCGTGCCCAGATAGAACGGCCGCGAAATCCGAACCCGGCGTTGGCCCTGTTCGCGTTCGTACTCGTCGTGCCGGCCTCCGCCTCTTCGGACGATTTCATCCGCGGATTCCGTGCCGCCCATCATGAATTCGCCGGCAGGAATAAGCGTCAGGGCCAGGTCCACGCCGCCAATGTTGACCGTGCGTTCGACCGGCATGCCGAGCGCTTCGGCGGTTTCGCGCTGGCGGCGGACCGCCTCCTCGCCATCGAACGGCCATTCCTCGTATACGGTCCAGCGCAACGCCGCCGCGCCCGCCGAATCCGCCGCGCGTGACGAGTCGCGCCCGCGCAGCGCCAAACCCGCGATCAATCCGGCAACGGCGACCACCCCGGCGCCAATCAGCGCGAATCGTTTGGCTTTG
>SLMC01000346.1 GCA_007133745.1 Kiritimatiellia bacterium | reverse complement strand
TTTTCACCCACACACTCACGCACCCACACACTCACTCACAAACAATCAGCCTCCAATTTCTTGTTTTTTCGGCAGAACGGTGTGATTAATGATACCAGGCCGGCTGCCGAATACCGGTTGACATACGCATGTTTCCCTGCTATCGGTCAGCAGTGATAGCCGGGCTTTTCGGCTGCTGGTCGATGGACAAAATGCGCAGCGATTCCGTTGCGAGTTCCCATGCTGTCGCGGCCGACAGCACACCCGAGCATCGCAAACGCAGGAAAGGAGACCCATGAAGCCGTTTTTGCGCACGATCATGATGATTGCTCTCGCCGGCCAGGCGTTCGGAGCCCACTCGAATCTGGAAACAAGATATCAGGCTGCCCGTCAGGATATCGATAAACAGGCCGAGAAACTCTTTCTTCAGGGGCTCGACGGTCTTGAAACCAAAATGAGAGAAGCTGGACTGCTCATGGAAGTATTGAGCGTCCGTAACGAACGCGAACGTTTCCAAAAGGACGGCAACATTGCCGAAGGCGCCAAAGTCGGCCTGCCGCAAATATCCGAACTGGCAAAAAAGGTCGAAGCATGGCGGAACGAACGCACCATCGCCTTGCTAAATGCGTATAGCTCGCGTCTGGAATCCCTTGTGGCGACATTGACGAAGGAGAACAGGATAGAGGATGCCATCGCGACTGAAAGCCGACTGAACGCGGTCAGATTCATACTGGCGGATTTCGAAACGAAATTTCCGGAACCCGAGCCCAAGCCCAATCCGGAGTCTCCCGCGCGCGGCACGGCACAAGCGGGGCGCAACTGGACGTCGCCATCGACGAAAATGGAGTTCGTCTGGATCAAGGCCTTGAACATGTGGGTGGGCAAGTTCGAAGTCACAAACGGCGAATATCGCAATAAAGAGCCAAACCACAATTCCGGCAATTTCATGAATCGCAGCATGAATGAAGACCGGCAACCGGTCCTGTTCGTGAACTTCCAGGATGCTCTGGCGTATGCGGAATGGCTCACAGAGCGCGACAGTAAATTCCTTGGCGGCGCACGCTACCGTTTGCCGAGCGAGCAAGAGTGGACGGCCTTTGCGCAATGCGGCGACGGCAGAGAGTATCCCTGGGGGAACCAGTGGCCCCCTGTCAGCGGGAGGGCCGGCAACTATCATGGACGGGAAGGCATAGCGGCCTGGTCTAAAATCGAGACCTTCAACGACGGATTCCCTGTGACAGCCCCGGTAGACAAGTTGTGGGCCAATCCATGGGGCCTGCACGGTGTTGGCGGCAATGTCTGGGAAGCCTGCGCCGAAGACAGTTCCGGTTCAACCTTCGGCGCGTGGCGAGGCGCTAGCTGGGGCCATGGTCAAGACAATCCAGATACCCTTCGCTGTTCGGCCCGCCGCGCCAAAGGCGCGTCGATTCGCAACTACAACCGCGGATTCAGACTCGTATTGAGCCGCGATTAGCCGCCAGACGGAATTTCCCCCATATATGGGTTGCAAAAAACTGAAGCGTCCTTTACAACTGAAATCTGCAATCAGCGCCCCGGTGGAATCGGCGGATTAGCTGGGATATTTATTTCTGAAAACAGAAGGGAGACAGGACATGAACGTCTTGAGCTTCGGCGGCAAAAAAACAGGTGTGTACGGGTGGCTACCCCTCTTTCTAATACTTGGCATGCCTTTTCTGCAAGCGCTGGGCGAAGTCCCTGCCAGGCTGGTGTCGTTGCGCAATATCTATGCCGAACACATGCGAAAGATACAGGAGGAATATCAAACACTTCACGACACATGGCCGGAAGCCTATCTGCGCGATGTGCAAAGAATCGGCATGGCATTTCAGCAAGCGGGAAACCTGGACGGCTTGCGCGCAGCCCGAGAAGAGGAAAATCGTTTTCGAACGGATCGAACCATATCCGAGAAAAACCCGGCTTCTGTTCTGCCCGAGCTGGTCGCTCTGCGCAAGCAGCATCGCATGCGCAAGAATCAGATTCGCATCGCGCGCGCGCGCAAAATCGACGAGCTGACATCCCGCTATGCGGCGGGGTTGAAGACACTGCAAGCCGAGCGCACGCGCGCAGGAAACATCGATGAAGCCTTGCAGTACAACGGCGAAATCAAGCGAGTGCAAGCCTTGCCCGAAGTGACAAGCGCGCGCTTCGAACTGGCGGCGACAGAAGGCGAGGAGGCGAACCTTGCCGATCGTCAAGACGAGGCGAAGGCCGAAGCGGAGAAGGCAGCGAAGGCCGAAGACGACAAGATACAGGACCCGATACAGTCGCCTGACGGCGTAAGCATTGTCGAAGGAACGACTCCGCCTAGAGATACGGATTTGGCGTTCCGGACCTTGAGCCTGAATTTGAGCAGTCGAACGCGGCTGGCCCGCAATATTAGCGTTCGGGCTCGGTTGGCGCAAGAAGCCGATTCGGCCAGCGCCCGCACCACGTCCAGCTTTTATCGCGCCACATCGCGCAGCGGCCAACGGCAGTACCATGTGCAACTGGACCTGCGTTCAGCCTCAACGACGGAGTTTTTTAGCGGCGCAAGATTGCTGGTCGATTTCTACGGGCGGGATGCGGACAGAGGAGCACGCCGTTTGGCGCCCCAGTTGATAACGTCTGAATTGGTCGATTTGCCCGATCTGAATACCGAACGCTGGGTCTTTGTAACCTTTCCCCCAGTTTCGGTTCAAACGGACTTTTCCCGCACAAGCACTTATTCGGGAACATCCACGTCGCGTCGCGGTCAGGAATTTCACGGAGTGGTCGTTAGCGTGTTCGACAAGAATGAAGAGCTGATTTATCAGAGCACGTGCTCGCGTGATCTAGACAGTTTGGCTCCCGCTGAATTCCCGAAGGATCACCTTCACAAGCGCGCCGTGCAAATGGCTCGGCAAAAAATGCAGCAGGCGCAAGCTGCCATGGACAATGCGCGTGGCGCTCAGACTGAACCTGGCGCGAGATCCGAAGCTTATCAGCAGGCCTGGCGCGAATATAGCGAAGCACAACGGGAATACTACCGTTTACTGCAAACTAGTCCGTAGACACCCGGAAGCAGCGTTTTCTTGTGGTTGTCGAAACCTACGGAGAACAGATCCGCTAGGATTGGGGATCGAGAGAGTGCGATTAGGATTGGCGAGAAGCAACATCCAAACGCCGAGCCTGCGATGTCATTTCCACGCAAGGGTTGGCCCAAATTCTTCCGCCAGCCAGTCCCGTGTCGCGCGGAATACGTCGGCCGCCCAGTCGATCGAATAGAAGCTGTGATTGGCGCCGTCCACGGCATGATGCCTCGATGAAATGCCATGCGCCTCGCAAAAGTCACGATAGCGGCTGTCGGCCTGAGCGGCCTCGGGATCGCGGATTCCGTGAACAAACAGCGCTTTCCCCCGGAACGATCCGAACCGTTCCAGACATTCGGATTCCCAGATCAATTCGTCGTCGTCGGGCCGCTCGGACGTCAGCACGGCTTCGCGCACCTTGCCGATATTGACTCGACCCGACACGAGCTTGCGCCATGTCTCGGCCCGACACAGCTTGCGCGCGTATATCCCGAGCACGGACGCCGATTTGCGCAGGCGCATGTCCCCGGTTCTCAAGCCGCCCAAAGGTTCGCAGGACCACAGAACCAGCCCAGCCACGTCCGGCGCCGGACCGGACGCAGCCAACGCCACTTTGCCGCCGGAACATATCCCAAGCAAGACGATAGACGTCACACCTGTTTCGGCACGCAGGAATGCCGCGGCCGCGCAAGCGTCCGATACCATGGTGCGGATCGAGGCGCTGGAGACCGCCCCGTCGCTTTCGCCCCGACCCCGAAAATCGAAGCGCATCGACCGCACGCCGTCTTCGGCCAAAAGTCGCGCCATATCGACGAACATACGGTGCGGACCCAGGCGACAGCCGGTCCAGCCATGCAGGAAGACGACGCCAAGCCCGCCAGCAGAACTAACGTCAGGCTCGTGCAGTATCCCGCGCAAAGTTTCCGATCCGTTCGAAAAATGGACAGGCCGTTCCATAGCGTTTGGTTTCCCTGCGCGCCCTGTGTGCGAGTATGCGAGTGCGTGAGCTTGCGAGGAATCGCGCTTCGCGAAAACGCACGTTTTACTCGCACTTTCTTCCGCGTTTTCCGTGGTTCCTTAATTTTTAGACCAAGGACCAGGGACTACGGACTTTTACCCGCTTCGTTGCCTTCTGTTCAAAATTCCAGGGAAAACGCTACCGCTTAACGCGGGCGTTGCCTTTCCAGATGCTCCAGACTTGGTCTTCGTCAGCCGGCTGGCCGTAATCGGTCAACTGCGTCGTGGCCAACGCGCCGGACGCCCAGCCGAATTGAACCCACTTTTCAGGCGCCCATCCCTTGAGAATGGCATAGAGCATGCCGCCCACGAATCCGTCGCCGCCGCCGATCCGGTCGAGCACATGAATTTCGCGCGGCTCCACCACATGCCACTGGTCGCCCTGCGCCATGATCGCGCCCCACAGATGCGAATTGACGCTAACCACTTCGCGCAACGTATTGGCAAAGACGCTTGCATTCGGGAACGCCTGCTGCATTCGCCCGATCATGCCCTTGAACGCTTCGGTCTGCCCGGCCAGCCCTTCCCCGCCAGCCTCGGGCCCTTCGATGCCCAGACAAAGCTGAAAGTCTTCCTCGTTACCGATCAGGATGTCGGCGACTCCGGCGATTTCCAGGAATATCGTACGCAGTTCAGCTTCGCGTCCCTTCCAGAACGTAGCCCGGTAATTGAGATCGAACGAAATGCGGGTACCGTATTTCTTCGCCGCCCGTGCCAATTCCAGACAGAACTGGCCGGTTTCCGGCGAAAGCGCCGCGATCAGGCCGGACAAATGAACAATTTGCACGCCTTCCTTTCCGAAAATGCGGTCCAGATCGAAATCGTCCACATTCAGGGTCCGGCCCACTTCGCCCGCGCGGTCGTTATGGACGCGCGGTCCGCGCGTGCCGTAGCCGCTGTCGGCGATGTTGAACTGGTGCCGATAGCCCCACGGCCCGCCTTGCGGAACATCCTTGCCCTCGTACGTCATGTGGCGGGAGGCCAGGTTGTCCTTGATGAAACGGGCGACAGGACTGTCCTTGACGAACGTGGTCAGGACCTTGACCGGCAGGCCCAGATAGGACGAGACGCTGGCCACATTGGTCTCGGCGCTGGTCGCCTGCATATGAAACAAACTGCTGCAATGCACGGCCTGGCCGTCCGGGGGCGTGATCCGCACACCCATGCTGGTGGGTACAAGCAACGCGGTTGCGCAATCCTTGCGAAGTTCTAGGGTCATAGCAATGCTCTCCTTTCATGGTTTAGTGAATGTTTTTTTCGGCTGCGAAACACGCGAAAGTTTTCCTCTGCGGAAAACTGTTTTTTTCGCGCTTTTCGCGTGTTTCGTAGTTTCTCTCTTTAAAATACACGTAAAAACATGTGTCGTGTATAAGGATTGTTCGAAAAGGTTACAAGGGGGCTGTCGCCCGCAACCCAAGTGTGCGGGTATGCGGGTTTGGGAGTATGTGAGTTTACACCCACACACTCACGCACCCACACACTCACGCACCCACACACTCACAAACAATCACGCCTCCAATTCACTGTTTCCCTGGCAAAGACGCGAAATTAAGGCACTGAACACAAACTATCCCCTCCCCCTTTCAAACGCAACAGAAAAATCGCTTCTGCGGATTTTCTCGGATATTTCGCCGCCGTGGTTTGACAGACCTTGATCGATCTGGTATTCGCATTTCGGTACTGTCAAAAATTGAATGAAAACGGATGAACAAGGAATAACATGAAGAAAGGGACCGCCGACATTCTCAAGCGGGTTGGCTGGGTTGGTCTTTGCATCGCGGGACTGTGCGTCTTGTTCGCCAGCCTTTCGGGATTGGCCAACCGTCCGCTGCGCCGGGCCTATGCGGCATTGGAAGCGGATGGTCGGCCCATGGACCCGGCGCAGATCATACCCCCGCCCATTCCCGACGCGGACAATGCGGCCCCAATCTACCAGGCCGCCGCTCTGCAGCTCAAGACGGAACCGGGCGGAGAGGAACTCGGCGCGCTTGCGGCCCGCATGCTGGAGGACGAGCCTGACGCCGAGGCGGAAGAAGCGTTCAGGGCGCTATGCGCACGTCCATTCGTGCAGGATGCCATCGAGATGCTTCGCAAGGGTTCCCGCAGAGCAGGATGCCGATACGATATCGACTATTCCATGGGCTGGGAAACACTCCTTCCGCACATTGGCGAATTGAGGAACCTGTCGCGAATCATCTGCGGCAAGGCTCGCCTGAGCGTGGCGCAAGGCCTGCAGGAGGAAGCTTGGGACGATGCGATAACGAGCCTGCGACTGGCCAATGCCCTGCAAAACGAACCGGCTCTCATTAGCCAACTTGTTCGCATGGCCCAGTTCAGCCTTGCCGTCAACGCAATCCGGTTCGTCGCGGCACGCGGAGCGCCAAACCCGCAACAATACGACGAGACAACAAGGCTTCTCTTGACTTTTGAAGATATTGCGCCGCTCGTCCTGGCCCTGGACGGCGAGAGACTCATGCTCGGAGAATGGGCATTCGACCAGCCCCCTTCCGAACTGAAAAAAATATTCGGCGACGAACAGTCCATACCTGTAGCATTCTACTCGTACTTTCCGCCCCTTCGGCAGCATGATCGAGCGGCCTACCTCTCGACCATGCATGCCTATGCGAACAATGCGATTGCGCCCTATTCCCCCTGTGACACCGATCTGGACGAACAACTGCTGAACGATGTACCACGGCACTTCATGCTGACCCGGCTGCTCGCACCGCCCCTGTCGGCGGTCAAGGGGCGGTTCGTAATTATGATCGCACAAGCGCGCGTCACGCGTGTCGGTCTTGCCGCAATCCGATTTAAGCAGGACCAAGGCGCTTTCCCGCCCGATCTGCAGGCGCTCGAACTCGCCGACACGGATGACCCCTTTACGGGAAAACCGCTGATCTACCGCGCGACCGACCACGACTTCACAATCTACAGCGTCGGCAAGAATTTGTCGGACAATGGCGGCACGGAAAGCAAAGATCCACGGTCCGGCGATATCGTCTGGCGGTTCGAGAAACACACCCAAGCCGGGCAATTGTGAGTCTTTGGAGGGCGAGGCTGTGCCGAGCTGCAGGCTTATCGAAGGCGGGCTGTCGCACGCAACCCAAGTGTGTGAGTATGTGAGTGTAGCCGTTCACGGGTTGTCGCCCATTGCGGAAAGAGAGATTGCCCGCTCGTAGGACGGCCCTTCCGCCTTCGCGCAAGCGGCTTCCATCTTCGCTAAAGCTACGACGGACAAGACGGAGGGACAAGCTGGGCCGTCTTTCTTGGCCAAACACGTGCATTCCTCTTTCAGAGACGGCGCGGAGCACCGTCCTACAGGCTTTCCGCAACAGAAACTCATTCCTTAACGGAATAGTAGCACGATTCCTGACAATGGAAAGTATGATCTCTCATATAATTGTTTGAAAAGGCTGAATTCGCTCGAAAAAAATCTTTCCTTTTAACCCAATGATTAATGGAATGGTAACGCGATTCATGGCAATGGCCAGCATAAGTTTACATATAATTGTTCAAGAAGGTTGAAAACGCTCGAAAAAACGCTTCCAAATCAGCCGCAAAATCCGGTTGGATTTGCTCAAAGTGGTGCAGGCGTCCCGCCTGCTTATGGTGACAACAGGCTGGAAGCGTGTTCCACATTGCAAATTAAACCGTATTATGCTCTTATAGATGGAGAACGGTTAAAGCAGGTCGGTTCTACAAAGGAGGCTCGGCATGAAAAGGTTGTGGTCGTTCGGTCTTGTCGTTGTGTTTGCGAGCGGCGCGGCATGGGCCGCCGCACTTTTGCCAGACCCCGCGGTCAAACCCGGCGAGACGGCCGCGCAGCCGGGAGATATGCCGGCGCCTGCGGGGCTGACCCTCGATAAGGAATCCTACCCCGTAACCGATGGCTCGACGTCCGCCGAACCGCTCGGCGTCTGGGTGGCCGCGCGGCTGCTCGGTCTGGAATGCGCCTGGCGTTCCAGCATGTTCGAGGCGCAACGGCGCCTGCTGCCGATGAACCCGGGCCATAAGGAAGTCGCGGCTTTGTACGGGGCCCGTCTCCGTCATCACGGCACGCACGGCGCCTATACGAGACTCATAAACGGCGCCGCCGACCTGATCTACGAATGTCGGCCGCCCAGCCCGGACGAAGCGAAGCTGATGGAAGAGCGCGGGGTCGAGCTGGAGATCGTGCCGATCGCGCTCGATGCGTTCGTTTTTCTGCGTCACAGGGAGAATCCGATCGCCGAACTGACCTCCGAACAGGTGCGCGACATTTACACCCGCTCCGAAGAAGGCGAGCGCGGCAGGATAGACAACTGGAATCAAGTCGGAGGGCCGGATGCCAGGATCAATGCCTACGTGCGCAATCCGAACTCAGGTAGCCAGGAGACGCTGAAGACCCTGGTGATGAAAGACCGCGAGATCGTCCAGGGCCGGGACATGATGGGGAGAACGATGATGGGGCCTTATAATTTAATGCAAAAGGACAAGAACGGCATCGGGTTTACTTTCTTCTACTATCAGCGTTACATGGCGCCCTTGAGCTATGGGTCGCACGCAAGCGCTCCGAAAGCTTTGGCGGAGGTTCAGGACGAAAAGGTCGAAGAACAGCCGGTGGAGATGTTCGCCATTGACGGTGTTCAACCTTCCCGCGAAACCATAGCGGACGGGTCGTATCCCTGGGTCACGAAGGTCTATGCCGTGCCGCGCAAAGATCTGGCCCCGGACCATCCCGCCGCCCGGCTGAGAGCCTGGCTGTTGACCGAAGAAGGCCGGAAGATCATTGCGGAGACCGGCTACGTGACGCCAGCCGAAACGGTTCCGACCTTAGTTCCAAAGCTTTCGCGAATGGATGAATCCGAGATAACGGCACATGGAGACGAAGGTGTCGGTCCGGAATAGCGCTAAGTTAAGCTGGCCCTCAACGCATCGTACGCCTGGAGTCGGCCGTCCTCGGCCGTTTTTT
>SLMC01000014.1 GCA_007133745.1 Kiritimatiellia bacterium | reverse complement strand
TTCGCCGCTGTGGAATGCGGTACGGCATGAAGGCGAGCGATCACCCGACCGGAGGCCCGGCTTGACGATCACGGAAGGCCGATCCGCGACACGCGACCGGATCACCGCCCCGGCCGGCAAGGCAACCGGACGCGAAAAAAAACGCCGAAAACGCGATCTGGGAACAAGGCGGCCATGCGAACCACGCCGGGACATGATTTTTTTTCATCCGGGACATGCTACCTTTTTGCTACCCTTTGAAACGTCCAAAAGGGCAAGACGGCACAAGACGCGAAAAGACGGAAGCTGCAAGACTGAAAAAGGGAGTGATTCACGAAAGCCCCGTCTTTATTGACTGAAACGCTTGTTTGTTCAATAAAAACGGGCCTGCCTGGGGCGGGAGTCGAACCCGCACGACCTTACGGTCAAAGGATTTTAAGTCCTTTGCGTCTGCCATTCCGCCACCCAGGCCGCAAAGCGCGATGTTGCGCATCGTTTGGCCAGCCATCAAACGACGCCGTTTACGAGCGCAGGAGAACGCTACCGCGTTCCGATCGGATGATCAATAAAAAAGAGGATTACAGGTCGTACAGCTTCGGGTCGCGGGTCGGACCCGGGCGGGCGCGGCGCGATCGGGCTTTACCCTTCTTCTGGCCGGGCAGCAGGAAGGGCGAATCTTCGCTTTCAAGCGCGTCGCCCATGTCGGCTTCGACGGATTCCATGTCTTCGCCCGCTTCCATGCGCTGCATGGCTTCCTCCATGCTCTGTCCGTATTCGACGCCGGTCATGTCGGAGAATTTTTTCATGAGCTTGACGGCGTCGCGCGGATTGTTTTCGTCCAGCCGCTCCGCATCGGAAGCCAAGGCCGTGATGGCTTGTTCCATGCGGGTGTCGTCGATAGGGAAGTCGTCGCCCGTATCGTCGCCTTTGTGACGGCCGGTCATGGCGAAAGCGGATATTTGCCGTTCCAGCGGCTGGCGTTTGCAGCGAGGGCATGCAGCTTCGCGCTGGCGCGATACGGTTTTGGAAAAGAAGTTGAAAATACGATGACAGTCCCGGCAATAGTATTCGTAAATCGGCATGGGTCTAGGTTTCCTTTGTTTTCCAGGCTGAAAGCCTGATGCAGCAAAGCCTGGGGCAGCGCCCCGGGATTGTGTTTCCACTCTTGCTTGGTTACGCTTAATCGACCCGTTTCATCGATTTTTGTTTCCCTTACCGAACAAACATGGAGTTGACAGGCCCCTTTTAAGGGTCTTCCTCATACCGCCGGTTCCACCTGCGGCACTTAATTGTTTATTCTCGCACAGTATCACAACATCGGTTTGACGCAAGGGAAAAACCGTCAGACGAGTTCGAAGAGGCGGCTGATTTGTTTTGGGAAGGTGGATTCGACGGCAATATGGGCGTGACCCCGCGCGAGCAAGCCGTCCCGTACGCAGCTCAGGGCATGTTCGGGCGTATTGCAGTCGGAGCTGAGATGCGCAAGGAACACGGCGCGCAGGGCGGGGTGGGCGATCTCCTCGAGCAGGGTCAGGGCCTGGGTGTTCGAGAAATGGCCTTGTCGGCCGGAAATTCTCTGCTTGAGCGACCAGGGTCGCAGGGCGTTGTGCAGGAGCGTTTCGTCGTGATTGGCCTCCAGAACCAGCGCCTGGCAGGTCTTGAGCCGTTGCCGGACCAGTTCGGTAGCCATGCCCATGTCGGTGACGATGCCGATTCGGGTGTCGGATCCGGAAGGCGTTTTCCCGTGGACGACGAATCCGACGGGTTCATAGGCGTCATGGGGTACGGAGAAGGGTTCCATTCGCACGTCGCCTATGTCGAAGGGGGCGCCGGTCGTGAAAATCTTCCAGGCGGCCGCGGCGGCTTTGCCGCGGGCGGCCAGGGCGTCGGCGGTGCCGCGGTTGGCGTAGACGGGGATCGCATGTTGACGGGTCAGGACGTCCAGTCCGACGGTATGATCGCTATGTTCGTGGGTGAGGCAAACGGCGTGAATGTCGGAGAGGGCAACGCCGATTTCCTGCAGTTTGCGCGCGGTATTGCGCGCGCTCAGGCCGGCATCCACTAAAATACGGGTGCGGCCCGACGAAACGAACACGCTGTTCCCTGAACTTCCGCTGGCTAGTACGCAAAGTTTCATAATGCTTTTCTTCTTGTCATCTCCCGATGGAACGGATAGTTTTCGTGACAGTAAAGGATTCCAGTCATGCCAAGTCAAACACTTTCGCTTTCTCAGTCGCAGCGTTTGCAAATGACGCTGGCGCCCCAATTGCGCCAGTCGCTCGAGTTTTTGCAAATTCCCGTGCTGGAGTTGCGGCAATTGGTGCGCCACGAGATCGAGCAGAACCCGACTCTGGAGGAAGTGTCCCTGACCGAACCTGCAGTCGAGGTCGAGGTCGGCACGCCTGACACGGCGGCGGAGGATAGCGCGCAGGAGATGGATTTCGAAAAGGAATTCGCGGCATTGGCCAAGCTGGACGACGAATGGCGAGACTATTTTTTCCAGGACGCGCAAAGCGGCGGGCCATCGAGCGAACAGGTCAAAAGCCGCCAGTTCTTCTTCGATTCGCTGCCGCAGCGGGAATCGTTGCAGGAGCATCTCGTTGAGCAGTTGAACTTGGCCGAGTTGTCCGAGGAAGACGCCCGCGTGGGGCGGCTGATCATCGGCAGCATCAGCGACGATGGTTACCTGATGGTCGCCCCGGAAGATTTGGCCGCCTCCGTCGACTGCGATTCGGCGCATTTCATGGATATTCTGGGGGTGGTCCAGGACTTTCATCCCACCGGGGTCGGCGCGCGCGACGTACGCGAATGTCTTCTGTTGCAACTGGAGCGGCAGGGCAAGGACAAGACCCTGGCGGCCGACATTGTGCGAACGCATCTGGACAGGCTGGCGGCCAGGAAATATCACGAGATCGCGCGTATGCTCAAGGTGTCGGTCGAGGATATCAAGAAGGCCCAGACGCTGATTTCCACGCTGGAGCCCAAGCCGGGCCGCATTTATTCGCCGGACGATGCCGCCTATGTGCTGGCCGAAATCGTGGTTCAGAAAACGGAGGGCGAGTATGCGGTTGTCCTGAACGACGATCAGTTGCCGCGTTTGAGAATCAGCCGGCACTATCGGCGCCTGATGGAAGACAAGAATACGTCGGCTGAAGTGAAGGCCTATATTCAGGAGCGTATCCGGTCCAGCGCTCTTTTGATCAAAAGCATTGATCAGCGTCAGCGGACCATACACCGGATTGCGTCCGAGATCGTGAAGGCGCAATCCGAGTTTCTGGACAATGGCATTGCGCATCTCAAGCCCATGACCATGTCCGAAGTGGCGAAAACGGTGGGTGTGCACGAGACGACGGTGAGCCGGGCCGTGGCGGGCAAGTATATGCAGGCGCCGTCGGGCGTTTTCGAGATGAAGTACTTTTTCACGCCCGGCATCAAAACGTCGGACGGCACCCAGATATCCAACGCCTCGGTTAAGGACATGATCGCCAACATGGTGGCGAACGAGGATAAAAGCCAGCCTTTATCGGATCAGGATATCATGGAAAAACTCGGTGAACAGGGCGTTCAGGTGGCACGCCGCACGGTTGCCAAGTATCGGCTGGCGCTGCGCGTGCCGCCCTCGCATTTGCGCCGCAGTATTTAGCGCCTTAACCACGCCGTCCTGCCGAAAAAACAGGAATTTGGAGGCATTGTCTGTGAGTGTGCGGGTGCGTGGGTATGTTGGGAAAGCGATAACTGGACAGGCAGGGTTGTTCTCAACCTCACAACCTCACATACTCACACACTTGGGTTGCGGGCGACAGCCCGCCTTATACTGATCGATGTACAACGCGGCCCTGATTGATAAATTCGAAGACTGGGCCCGCGCTCTGTTCGGGGGCGGCGGCCGATCCGTTGCCGTTCCCGATCTTCCCGTTACGGCTCAGGTTTTGCTGGCTTGGGCGCTGGCTCGCGCGCAGGGCGTTCCCGTTGTGCTGGTCGCCGACGGCCCGCGCGCCATGGAGACTTGCGCTCGCGACGCGGCGGAATTGGCGCCGGAGTCGGGTGGCGCGGTGTATCGCTATCCGCCTCGCGAGACAGGCCGGAGCGAACGCGATGTCGAATCCCTGGAAGATGCGGGGGAGCGAACTCGGGCTTTAACCGCTCTGCTGAATGCCGACCGCGCGGCTGGCGACGTGTCGCATCCGATGATCGCCACCTGCGTTCAGGCCCTGATGCAGACCGCGCCGGATCCCTTAGCCTTGCTGTCGTCCACGCTTCGGATTGTATCGGGCTCGGTTACGGATCGCGAAGCATTGCTGACCGTCTTGACCGATTACGGATACGAGTCCGCGCCCGAGGTGGAGCGAAAAGGTCAGTTCGCGCCGCGCGGCGGGCTGCTCGATGTGTGGTCGCCCCAGGAATCCTGGCCGTATCGGCTCGAATTTTTCGACGACCGCCTCGAATCGCTCCGTACGTTCGATCCGGCCACGCAACGCTCTTGCCAGCGGCTGGAGCAAGGCGAAGTGTTTCCGACGGGGCTCTGGGAAGCGGCTCGGGCTTGTCGCGCCGACGGCGAAAAACCCCTGCACGGCTTGCCGGACTATGCGCCGGACGGAACCGTCTGGATTCGGTTGCGCGCCGACACGCATGAAGCGCATGCCGGCCTCTACGCGCAAACCCTGGCCGGCACAGCGCTGGCCGATGCTTTGTTCTCGTGGCCCGCCATGCAGGCGGCCTTGACCTCGCGTCCTTCGTGGCGGCGTCTCGATTTTTGCGTGGATGCCGATGCCGACGCCGGGACCGTTTTTGATGCGCGCTGCTGCGGATTGCCCCTCGCGCCGGGCGGCACGGCGGCGCCGGATCTTCGCGAGGCCTTTCGTCAGCGTATGGTCGGGCTGGCGTTCGACATGCTGAAAAACGTCGGCACAGCCGTTTTCTTTTTCGATACCCAGGGCGGATTGGATCATTTCGAAAAGGAGGTGGCCGGCCGGGTCGCCGCTCTGACGCCTGAAACGGGGGCTGGCCGGTTGCATCTTCGGATCGGGTCGCTGTCCGAAGGGTTTGTCAGCGAGCGGTTGGGTCTGATGCTGGCGGCCGAGCCGGATCTGTACGGACATGGCGCCGGTCGGCGCGCGCCGGCCCCGAGCCGTGCCTTGCGTCGAAGTCCTGTGGCGGGCGAGCGGCTTGGGGCCTGGACCGATATCGAGCCGGGCGATCTGGTTGTGCATTCGGAACATGGCGTGGGCCGTTATCTGGGGCTCTACGACATTGTCTTTCAGGGCGAGTCCCAGGAGGTGTTGACCGTTGAATACGCCGAGGACGCCAAGCTGCATGTGCCGGTTTCCCAGGTCCATCTTTTGAGTCGCTATGTGGGTCTGTCGCGGCGACGTGCCGTGCTGCATCGGCTGGGCGGCAAGAAATGGCGCACGGACAAGGACGCGGCGCGTCAGGCGATATACGACATGGCCGCGCAGCTTCTGGAGACGCAGGCAAGGCGCAACGCCCATAAAGGGCACGCCTTTCGGTCGGACCATCCCTGGCAGCGCGAATTCGAGGCGTCGTTTCCCTATCGCGAAACGCCGGATCAGGCGCGAGCCATCGCCGAAGTCAAGACCGATATGGAGTCCGAACAACCGATGGACCGGCTGCTGTGCGGCGACGCGGGCTATGGCAAAACGGAGGTGGCCATGCGCGCGGCCTTCAAGGCGGGTATGGAAGGTCGGCAAACCGCCGTGCTGACCCCGACCACCGTGCTGGCCCAGCAGCATTTCGACGTGTTCCGCGAACGGATGGCTCCGTATCCTGTGCGGATCGAAATGCTGAGCCGGTTTTGTTCCAAAGGACAACAGGTTCGCACGCTGGCGGCTCTGGCTGCCGGCTCGGCCGATATCGTGATCGGAACGCATGCGCTCCTGCAGGCGGGTGTGACGTTCAAGGATTTGGGTTTGGTTGTTATCGACGAGGAACAGCGGTTCGGCGTGCGGCACAAGGAATGGTTCAAGCATTTGCGCAGTCAGGTGGACGTGCTGACCCTGACGGCCACGCCGATTCCCCGCACCTTGTATATGAGCCTGACCGGCGCGCGCGACATGAGTTTGATTCAGACGCCGCCGTCCGAACGGCTGGCCGTCGAAACGCGGGTGGCGCAGAATACCGACGCGGTTGTGCGGTCGGCCATTTTGCGGGAGTTGAATCGCGAGGGGCAGGCGTTCTATCTGCACAACCGCGTCATGACGATCGAGCGCGCGCGCGAGCGGCTTGAACGTCTGGCGCCGGAGGCGCGTATGGTTGTGGCGCATGGGCAAATGCCGACTGCCGCATTGGAGGAGGCCATGCGGCGTTTCACGAACCGGGACTACGACGTGCTGATTTGCACGACCATCGTCGAAAGCGGATTGGACATGCCGTCCGTCAACACCATCCTGATCGACCGCGCGGACCGGTTCGGCATTGCCGATCTGTATCAGCTTCGCGGACGGGTGGGACGCGGGCGGCATCAGGGCTATGCCTACCTGCTCTTGCCGCCGCGCGGGCTAGCGGACGGGGACGCACGGCAGCGGATCAAGGCGCTGACCGAGCATGCGCGGCTGGGCGAAGGGTTCAAGCTGGCGATACGGGATTTGGAAATCAGGGGTGCGGGCAACGTGCTGGGCTCGCAGCAAAGCGGGCATATCGCCGCGATCGGTTTCGAGCTGTACTGCCAAATGCTGCAGCGCAGCGTGGCCGAGCTGAAAAACGAGACGCTGCCACCGGTTGTGGACGCGGAGCTTGTACTCGATTTCGTTCGTTGGGCGCCCGGCGCGCGGACGGACGAGGTGTCGGCTTTCATGCCGCACGCCTATATGGAGGACGAGCGTTTGCGCATACAGGCCTACCGTCGTGTTGCCGAGTCGGTGGCGGAAGCCGAACTGGCGGCGCTGGGCGAGGAATGGCACGACCGGTTCGGGGCGCCGCCGCCGGAAGCGGTTCGGCTTCTCGAAATCGCCCGGATCCGGATACGGGCCGCTCATGCGAAGGTGCAAAGGGTCGAAACTCGCGGCGACCGCTTGATTCTTGTCCGGAACGGACAGTGTCTCAAACCGGGCGGACGTTTTCCGGCATTGACGGCCACAGATCCCGACGCCAAGCTCGATCAGATCGCCGACAGGCTGTTGAAGTTCCGATGTCGTCCCGTCGAATAAAAAATGATCGTTTTGTATCGCTCAGGCTGCGCGGTATGTACTGTATTTTTTGCGCAGTATGTCGGATGTCTGGCATGATGGATTCGGCATTCACGGGCCTTACGCCGTTTCGCCGACGTTGACGCAGGCATTGCCCGAATGGCGTGGCCCGGCCGTTTTCAGGCTCTCGAAACGGAACGGCGGCGCCGTGTTCGGCAACAGGGACATACCTTCTGTCGCGCGACTCTCTGGGCGGCGGGCAATGGAAACGTCCGGTTCTACCTGAATGCCGTCATTGCTGAACGAACGCCGCATGCTTGATAATAATAACGCGTGTGTCCCTGATTATCTGATTATCTCACTAAAAATAATTTACAAGAAAAGCAATTGACATTTTTTAATTATGGCGTATATTAGGTTCCTAAATTATAAAAAGAGAGCTTTATATGGCACATGAAGTCTATCCTTCCGAGGTGAATGAACGACTCTGCATCTATGGAGAAAGGGTGCGGGTGGCGCGAATGAGGCGGCGGTGGAGTCAGGCTGATCTGGCTGAACGCATGGGTGTGGAAAGGCGCACAGTGTCCCGTCTTGAAGGAGGAAGCCCTGGGGTGGGGCTTGGCGCATTCCTGGCAGCCTTATGGGCGCTGGACCTGTGGGACACGGCTCGGGACATGGCCGATCCGGCAGCCGATGCGGCGGGAATATTTCTGGAACGGCGGCGTACGCCGACGCGGGCCAGACGGCGGAAGGAGAAGGAGTTGGATTTCTGATGGCGTCACAGAGTCTATACGTGTTCTGTTATCTGCCAGGCGAGGTTGCGGCGGTTCCGGCCGGACGTTTCGATCATGACGGCGTTGCCGGCGTGGGCATGTTCGCCTACGGGCGGCGCTATGCGGATCGTCCGAATGCGTTGGCCGTGGACTCTGTAGCGTTACCGCTTGGCGTCGCGCCCGTTCCCATAGCGACGAACGGCGGTCTGTACGGGGCTTTCCGGGATGCCTCGCCGGACTATTGGGGACGACTGGTCATCGCCTCCGGGCTCAAGCGTCCGGCCGAGGCGCTTTCCGAGACAGATTATCTTCTGTATGCCAATGCCACCCGGATTGGCAATCTGGATTTCCGGTCATCGCTGGAGGATTCCGAGCCAACGCTCGGGCCGCCCGTGTTTCAGGATATGGAAGACCTGCTGATTGCCGCCGAAGACCTGGATGCGGGACGTCCGGTCGACGAGCGTCGCCGTCTCATGCTGGAGCAGGGTTCCAGTCTCGGGGGCGCTCGCCCGAAGTGCACCGTGCAACTCGACGGCGAGTTGTGGCTGGCGAAGTTTCCGTCCCGCAACGATCGCATCAGCATGCCCAGGCTGGAGTTCGGAACCATGAGTCTTGCCGCTCGCTGCGGACTGGATGTGCCGACGATTCGTCTTGAAACCGTCGGCGGTCGCGATGTCTTTCTTTCCCGCCGATTCGACCGCGAAGCGGCGGCTGGCGGCTGGGTGCGGCGCGGATACCTGAGCGCGTTGAGTCTTGCCCAGTGGGACGAACGGGATAGGGACCGCTGGTCCTACCGTTCGATCGCCGAGCGCATTCGCAAGTTCTCGGTACGGCCTTCGGCCGATTTGCATCAGCTTTTTCTCCGCATCGCTTTCAACATGCTGGTCCGCAATACGGACGACCATCCCCGCAACCACGGTTTCCTTGTTGAACGGGAAGGCATCGCCCTCGCGCCGCTCTTCGATGTCGAGCCCGCGCCGAGACGGCCCGGCTTGGGCTCCGATTTCTTCCTGGCCATGAGCATCGGCCCGCAGGGCCGCCTTGCTTCGCTCGACAATCTCCGATCCGCCGCCGCCGCATTCAATCTGAAGCCGGCCGCAGCGGATGATCTGCTCTTGCGGATGCGGACGTGTGTCGCGGATTCGTGGCGGGACGAATTGGGCAAGATTGGATTCGACGAGCACGCGCTGGACTCCCTGGCGCCCTCGTTTGGCCGGCCCGCGCATTGAACCTCGCTTCG
>SLMC01000140.1 GCA_007133745.1 Kiritimatiellia bacterium | reverse complement strand
TATCCCCTCTTTCTCGCCCAGATTGCGGAGATTCGCGTGTACGAGTAGGTGTAAGAGTACGTGTTCCTTCGACTTTGCCCAGCTTCTTGCTATCCGACCCTTTTCGGCCAGGCTCTAGTCTTATAGTCTTAATCTGACGCCTCTGTGATAAAAAGCAAGATATAAGAGTTTTCGTGTTCGATGGCAAACAAAAGTCGCTAAAGCTTTTCGTAAACGATCGCCTGGCCCCGGATCGGATCGAGCGCGACAATCCGATCCTGCGAATCGACCGCCAGATCGATTCCGGCGGCGTTTTCGTCGAATGCGTCGGGGCCGGCGACCACGGCGAGAAGTTCGCCGGTCAACCGCCGATGCACCTTGATACGCGGCAGCCCTTTCTCGGCGGTTACGATGTCGCCGTTGGACAGGATGGCGATATCCGTGGGATTGCAGCATCCGGAGAAGCCTTCGATTCCGAAAGACGCCCGGCCCCAGGCCCATTCGGTCTTTCCGTCCATGGTCAAGGCCTCGATGCGTTGTCGGCCGGGGTTGACCACGCGCAGGAGTCCGTCCGGCGCCATAGCGATGTCCAGATGCGCGCTCGGCACGACTAGCCCGACGGTTTCGCCATCCTCGCCAAGCCGCGCGGGCCCCGCCAAAATGGCAAGCCGCGCGCCGTCGGACGCATGGCGGGACACGGTCCGGGCGCCGGCGTCCGCAACGAAAACGTTGTCGGCATGGACCGCCACGCCGGTTATCAGCGCGTGCTCGGCGAAATCCGGCCAGAAAACGAGGGCGTCGGTATCGGGCGACCAGACGGCGAGCCGGTTCCCGAGGCCGATATAGACTTCGCCTGTATCGCCGACCGCCGCGCAGCGCGGCGCGCCGGGCAATGCGACGTGCCGAATCGCAACGCCGTTCGTATCGAAAATCCGCAGCGCCGTATCGCCCACCGCGACCAGGCGGTCCGAACCGTCCAGCGCCAGTCCGCGCGCCGTGGCGAAGCCGAGATCGATACGCGCCGTCTCGCGATAGGCGAGCAACGCGGGATCCACCGTTCGGAAGCGGGACACGTCATAGCGCCATGCTTCGCCGGGCCCGCTCCGCCGCGCATCGCGCGACACGAGGAAAAAGGCGATCCCGGCCACAATCACCGAGCCGCCCACCGTTACCGCCGTCAAAAACCGTTCGCTCCCTTTCATGCCGATGTCCTTCCTTTCTTAAGGCGAGCCGATATCCAGTGCGACCATGCGGGTGAAATCGCGTAGAACGAGCAGGCCATCGGCCAGCGCCATGGGCGCCCAGGCTTCGTGTCCGTCGGGGAAAACGCGCGTGCGCGCCAGCATCCGGAACCCGGTCGGTGTCGCCTCGGCCATCGTCAGACGGGCGTCGTCGTCGAGCAGCAGGATCAGGCCGTCGGCGATCAGGTAGGGCCCGATGCCGAAACGATGCACGCTGCCGCTGGCCCACAGGGTTTCGCCTTCGAGATTCAGGCACGCGAGCTGACCGTTGGGAATCACGTGGTAAATATGGTTTTCATACACGATCGGCGTCTGATTGACCGATCCGCTCACGGTCGGTCGCAGTCGATAGAGCGGCTCGGGAACGAACTCGCCGTTTTCGCGGCGAATACGCAGCATCATCGACCCGGCATTGTAGCCGCCGCTGAGAAAAACGCGGTCGTCGCCTATAGGCACGGGCGTAGGCACGTTGGCGATGCCAATGCGCCAGTCCTCGTATTCCCACAACAGCCGTCCGTCGTCGGCCGCTACTCCGACCACGCCGCCGGATGCGCAATAGACGAACATACGGACGCCGTCGACCTCCATGGCGACCACGGAGGAATGGGTCATGCGCCAAAGCCGGGGATTGGGCGTTTTCCAAAGCAAAGCGCCGGTGTCGAGGTGTACGGCCATCAGCAGGGCGTCCGGGCCGCCCGGCGCGAGAATGACACGGTCATCGTCGATCAGCGGACATTGTCCGGCATACCAAGGCGGCGTTTCGGCGCCCTGTTCCCGTTCGAGATCGATACCCCATAGAAATTCGCCGGATCGCGCATCGAGGCACGTCACGTGGGACTTGGGCCCGAACGCGACCACATGCCGATCGGTTACGGCCGGTGTCGTGCGCGACATCCCATGATTGCGCCGAATGTCCACGGCGTAAAAGCGCTGCCAGATTTCGCGGCCGTCGTCCAGAGACAGACAGCGCAACACGTCGCCACGCCGAGCCATGTCGTAATCGAGCACGTACACGCGGCCATGCGCGATGGCCGCACCGGCATAGCCATCGCCCAGCTCGACACGCCAGCGTCTGGGCGGACCGTCCTCCGGCCAGGTCCGCGCCAGCGAAACGGCGGACGACGCAATGTTGTTTCGGTCCGGTCCGCGAAACTGAGGCCAGCCGGCGCCGCGGGCCGATGCCGGCCGGCCGGGCCCGGCGGTCAGTGTGCCGGTCATATCGACCGGCGCCTCGTCCGCGAATGCGGCGGCATCCCGAAAATCGTCCTCGGTTTCCGTGCGCGGCGCGAACCCGATCTCCGGTTCCGGCCCGAACAGCCACAGGACCATACTTGCGACGGCGGCAAGAACCGTCGCCCATGGCAGAAGGGATGTGAAACGCGTATGGATCATGGCAAGCACAACTATCGAAACAATAGGGTTCGCATACAAGTCGTCCCGGAAAGATAGCTGGAAAGCCTGTCTAAGGAAACGAAATTTTTTCTTAACTTGACAAGGATTGGGGAAACACGTACAAAAACCATATAATGGTTTCAGGTTTCAGGTTTCAGAAGGAATCGCCATGAAAAACATGCTTAAGGCCGTGCTGAGCCTGGTTGTCGCTGTCGGAACGATCTCGTGCGCGTCGTCGCCCGCGCGATCGGGGTCGGCTTCGCCGGAAGACCGTTTGCGACAGATGATTCGGCAGGAGACCGATCAGGAGATTGTCGCGATTCAGTACGAGTCGGACAGCGGTACCGCCGTGGTGCAACTGCGAACTCGGGATGCGTCGGGAAAAGAACGTCTGTCCTACCGTTGGTACGTTCGCGAAGACGATACATGGATCCTTTCGCCCTATGTCGGCGCCAAGCGGCCCGACGCGCCGTAGGCCGTTAGCGCCTTAATCACGCCGTCCTGCCGAAAAAAACAAGAAAATTGGAGGCGTGATTGTTTGTGAGTGTGTGGGTATGTGGGAAAAGCGAGCCAGGCAGGGTTGATCGTTCTCAACCTCACAAACTCACACACCCACATACCCACACACTTGGGTTACTTATGCCGACAGAGTTTCAAAAACGCGTCTATGCCGCCGTGCGCCGGATTCCGCGCGGACGCGTCACGACCTATCGCCAACTGGCCGACCATATCGGCTGCGGCTGTTGCCGCGCCGTGGGCCAGGCGCTGAAACGCAATCCCTATGCGCCTCAAACGCCGTGCCACCGGGTCATCGCGTCCGACTTGACCCTGGGCGGATTTGCCGGCCAGAGCCAGGGCGAAGCCATAGCCAAAAAACGGCGGCTTCTGGCGAAAGAAGGCGTGGTGTTCCGCAACGGGAAGCTGGCCGATCCGGCGCGCGTGCTTCCGTGACCGAGAATCAAATGCCCGCATTTTGCCTCCATATTATTCTCATCACCAATCCCTTGCCCACATCTGCTCACTCGCGCATTTGCGAAAACACGCCGTTTTACTGGCGTTTTGCCTTCCCCTCTTCAACGATGACGATTCAGGCATGAATCCTGCTGTATTTTTTGCAAAACCTTGACGTTTCCATGACAACGGGCCGCGGGCGACCTGTTATACATAAGGGCAGATTTCCTGACTTCGGCTAGGGCTTGGGGGTGTTTCCCGGAAAATGACTTGGCGCCATTTTCTCGATCCCGTCGGCCTTGCGCCGGCGGTGAAGAAAGTGGAGGGGAGGGGGCGCAGCGCCTGCTCCCTCAACGTTTGCCTCCACCGGCACAAGGCCGGCGGGCAGCAGAGCGTCATGTGAAAAATGGCGGCATTTAATTATACGACGAGATCAGGTTTGTCTGAAGAGCAAAATTCGCATGCAGGCGAAGCCCGCTCAACGTTACGGAGTTAACGAGCATGAATGGACCCCATAAGACTGGCTTCACCCGCATCCAGTATTTCAGTTTTCCTATTTCAAGATGGCTGGCGCTGTTTCTGGCCGTTTGGCTGGGCAGCTTGGTCCAAGCGCGAGCGGAAGGGCCTGTCGCCAACAACCAGACCAACAGCACGGCCGTGCTGTCGCAACGGTACGGGATCCGTTTGAGTTATGCCAATCCCGCCGGAGGCCCCGTCACGTTTCAACTGCTCGACGCGCCGGACGGCACTCTGAAATACTGGTCGAGCGGTTCAGGCGATTACGAACCCGTTGCCACCAACGTGGCGATCAACACGGACTATTGGTATTACTGGACGGACGCCACCGAGCCGGGCGAGGACTATTTCGTGTGGGAAGTGCGCGACGAACACGACAATGCCTCATCTGCTACCGCCGTCGTTAATTTAACGTCCAATACACCCGTCGCGCTCGTCTCGCAGACCAACACGCTGGCCGTGGGCTCCGTGCGTGCGCACGCTCATCATAACCACATAGATCCCGACTGGAATCAGGTTCAGCATTATCAACTGATAGAAGCCCCGACGCGCGGAACGCTGGAATACCGGTCCGACTGGTCGGCCGACGACTGGCAGCCGGTCGAAACCAACACGTGGTACAGCGGCGGCGTATGGGAATACACCCCCCTGGGCACAGACACAGGCGAGGATCATTTCGTCTGGCGCGTCAGCGACGGACTGTCCACCTCGGAAACGGCCACAGTGGCCTATGTGCTGACGGCGAACACGCCGCCGGTAGCGCGGGATCAAACATTGACCATCGCGGTGGGAACGGTGCGCCGTTCCTTATGGCTGAGCTATACCGATCCGGACTGGAATCAGCCGTTCGCCTATCAACTGGTTGTTCCGCCCGAGAAAGGAATTCTGGAATATTCCGACGGCGACGGATACCATGCCATCGTCTCCAACGAGTGGGTATCCGTTCGGAACTGGCTTTATACGCCGACAAACGACACGGCGGATACGGATGCGATCGTCTGGCGCATGAGCGACGGGCTGGCCACGTCGGAGACGGCGACCGTGTCCGTTACCATCAACGCGAATACGCCGCCGGTCGCGAACGATCAGACGTTGGCCATGCTAGCCGGCCAAGTGCGGAGTTTGACACTATCCTATACCGACCCGGACTCCGGTCAAGTTTTCTCGTTTCGCCTGACCGATCCGCCAAGCCATGGTTTTTTGGAGTACAGTTTCGAAGGCGAATACGTTCCCGTGCCGACCAACACCTATATCGGTTCGCGCTCCTGGCGCTACACGCCCGATCCGGCCTTTGTCGGGACGGATTCGTTCCAATGGACGGTATCCGACGGGCTGGCCGAATCCGCAACACCGGGCACGTATACGCTTAACGTGAATACCAACACGCCGCCGGTCGCGTACGGATTGCGCCTGGTCGGCCCGCCGGATACGGCGATGATCAAAGCGGCCCGGTTCATTGACCCGGATACGGGCCAGACCCGCACGGCGCATATCACGGACTCGCCCGAACACGGTTCGCTCACGGTTTCCGGCACGACATTCACCTATACGCCCACCAACAGCTTCATGGGCGAAGACAGCTTCACCTATACCGTCTTCGATGGCGTGGACTATTCCAATGAAGCGCTGGCCCGCATCCAGGTGCGCGAATCGGACGACCGGGCCGGCAACCTGATTCTGGTGATCGTGCGCGATACGCTCTATCCCAACATCTCCAACGAAGTGCACCGCCTGGAACAGGATCTGATTGCGGAAGGCTACACGGCGGCGGTTCATACGCGGCCGAGCGATTCGACCTTGAATCTTTGGACGCATATCAAGGGCGTGTACGACAACACCGACCACTGGCTGGAAGGCGCGCTGCTGATTGGCAATCTGCCCCGGCCCCGGCTCAACGCCTATCATGCCTACCATAAAGGCTATCGCAACATGTACACGGATTTGCCGTTGTGGAACATGAATTTCTATCAGACCGAAGACTCGGCCAACGTCAGCGATTTCCGGATATGGGTCGGCCGTTTCTACGCGGCGGGGAACAGTTACGGCGACGAACTGACGCTGTTGCAACGCGCGCTGGACGCGAACCATGCGGCGCGCACCGGCAAGGCGCGGCTGCCGCACACGGCCTATTATTACCATGCCTGGGAAAACAGGGCCTACATGGGCGCCAATCTCGCCCAAACCTGGCCGTCGGTTGCCGTTACCAACGAGGTCGGCACGAACAGCGACAAGAAATACGCCGCGCATTTCGATCCGCCCCGCAACGGCGCGGAGATTGGCGTGGCGGGCGGGGCCGACGCGCTGGTGTACGGGGGCGACATCTTTCAGGAAACCTCGCACGGCAATGCGGGCGGGTACATGTATGCCAAATTCAATCGCGCCCATCTGATGCGTGTTCTTTCCCAGCAGCGCTACGGAATGATCGAATCCTGCACGGTCGGCGCCTATAACGGCATCGTGAACCATCATATCCTGACGCGCGGCGGCGGCACCCTGTTCGCCGTCGGCGGATCGGACATCAACTATGTGGGCGATTTTCAAACGGCGTCAGGCTGGGGCAATGCCGTCCATTTGCGGGCGCGCCTGGCTGAAGGCGAAACCTGGGGCTCGGCCCTGTTGCGGCACTATGCCTTCAGAGCGCTTAACCGGACCCTGTTCTACGGCGATTTGTCCTTGCCGGCCATGGCCTCGCCTTCGAACGCCATGCCGCGCATTGTCTCGTTCGTGCGAGAACCTGCGGGGCCCGTCTATCCGGGCGAGCCGGTTTCCTTCTCGATTCAAGTGGACGATCCGGACGCGCTGCTGGAAGACAGTCCCCATGTGGATTTCAACCATCAGGTCGAATGGTTCATGAACGGCTACAATGCCGGCCAAAACGACCCGACCTACACGACCAACGACACGCAATGCGTCGCCTGGACCAATGTCACGCATAGCTTTCCCGCCGCCGGAACCTATACGGTACGGGCCGAGGTCATGGACGAATGGCAGGCGCGCGGCTGGAAGGAAATAACGGTGACTGTAACCCCCTACGCGATGGAGATCGTTTCGTTCGCCCAGAGTTCGACCACCTTCATGAACGCGGGCGAGACGCTGACCTTCGCTATCGAGGCGACCGATCCCGGCGGCGGCGGCCTAACATACGCTTGGAAGGCGGATGGCGTTTCGTTGCCAGGGACGGAATCAAGTCTGGATTGGACGGCGCCAAGCGGCTTTTCGCGCGCATATGTTCTGCGCGCGACCGCCTACGACACTTGGGGTTCATCCGTGGCGCACGAGTGGACCGTCGAGGTCGCCGGCGAGCCGGTTCCCGTCGGACCGGTCGGCTACTGGCGGCTGGACGAGGAAAGCGGTACGCGTGCGGATGCGTCGGGACTGGGCAACCACCTGGCCGATCACGGCGACGTGGGATTCGCCGACGGAACAAACGGGAACGCCGCTGCGTTTGGCGGCTCGAACTGGCTGGCGATCCCGGACGAAGACCAAACGCATCTGAACGTGCGCGACGCGTTCACGGTAGCCGCCTGGATTCGGCCGGAAGCCGTGGATGGCACGCGGATGATTATGTCGAAGTACAATTACGGAAACAGCCAGCGTTCGTGGCGGTTCCAATTGGAAAGCGGGAAGATGCGATTCTACGCATCCGCAGCCGGAACGGACAACACGTATGTCACCGGCAACGCCACACTGAGTGCGGATCATTGGCGGCATGTGGCCGTCGTGTACAAGGCCGGCTCGGTTCGGTTCTATCTGGACGGCGCCCTGGACCGCGCCACGAGCGTGTCCGTAACGCGCCTGTTCGATTCCTCGGCGCCGTTCGCGCTCGGCGCCAATTTCAACGGCGGATCGGCCACGCAGTTTTTCCAAGGTCGGATTGACGAGGCGCGCATGTTCCGGCGTACGCTGAGCGATGCGGAAATCGCGGCGCTGGCGGCGGGCGGAAACCAGCCGCCTATCGCCGTCGACGATACGGCGGCAACGCCGGAAAACCAGCCGGTATGGATCGACGTGCTGGCCAACGACGGCGATCCGGATGGCGACGGCCTGACGGTGACCGGCGCCGGCCCGGCTGCGCATGGCGCCGTCGCAGTCACCGCCGACCCGGACGGGGTGCAATACACGCCGAACACGGGCTTCACAGGCGCGGACGCTTTCGCGTACACGATTTCGGATCCGCACGGCGCCGCCGCCACGGGCGCGGTCCATGTGCTGGTGGTGGGCGCCGTGCCCATGACCGTTGCGCCGAACGGCGTCGGCATGAATTTCTCGTTCACGGTCGTCTCGAACTGGAAGTACCGGGTCGAGTACAAGGACGATTTGCTTGCGCCCGACGGCTGGCGTGAGCTGTATCGCGGGGTTGCCGATGCCGACGAGACGATTGACATCATGGACGACGAACCCTGCGCCCAGCGCTTCTACCGCATCCAAGTTCGGCCATGAAAAAAACAGGCTTCGACAAGAAAACCCTATTGTGGCTCGGACTGGGGGCGGCGACTGGACTTGTCGCCGTCGGACTATGGCTGCGGCTGCGACCTGCGGCGCCGGACGACAAACCGCCCGCGCTGGCTCTCGACGAGTATGGCGCGTCCGTTATGCAACCGTTGCCAATCCGGGCGCCGGCGGAGTCGCTTTTCCCCGATGCCGCTGTCGATCCGTCGGAGTCCGATCGGCCCGACTCATCTCTTCCGGGCGCGCTGCTGCCGGACGCGGCGCGCGAGACCCCGCCCGCATCGGCGTCGCCCGAGCGCGGTCAAGCCTCCGGCCCGGCGCCGGCAGAGTGGACCGAATCCATGCAGGCCGAACTCGACCGTCTGGAATCGCCGACCGTCCCCATCAAGGCGCGTCTCAAGACCCTGGACGATATGGGACGTCGGGGCGATACGCGCTCGGTCGCGATTCTCAAGGCGCTGGGCGACAGGGAGACCTATCTCAACTATGCGGCCGTGGAAGCTTTGGGACATATCAAAACGTCCGCCGTCGCCGGCTACCTGACCTCCAAGCTTGAGCATTCGGACTCCAGGGTGATTTGCGCCGCTGTCCGCAGCCTGGCCGCCGTTCAGGGCGAAGCGGCGCTGCCGCGCATTGTCGCGACGTTGCAGGCCCATCGTACGCGAC
>SLMC01000339.1 GCA_007133745.1 Kiritimatiellia bacterium | reverse complement strand
GTTGTATTTGGAGATGTGGCCGTGGCCGCCGGCCGTAGCGACTCCGCCCAGGCAGTTGAATTGCTCGACGACCAGTGTGTCGGATCCGTTGCGGGCGGCGGCCAGCGCCGCGCCAACGCCGGCGGGCCCTCCGCCCACGACCAGAGTTTCCACGGTTCGGAATACAGGCAGCGTCTCGGCTTCCACGCGTGTGGTCATTATCGGTTCTCCTTGGTCTTGACGGGATTCTTCCATTCCCGATCGTTGATCACTTGTTGCTTCGTTTCCCTTGCCGCCACGTTGCGGATCAGCTGCGGCTACGTGCCGTCGCCTGCATTCGGCTTGATGGACTTTGTTCTGTATCCGGCGTGCTTGTAGCTCTTGTCCGCATTGGGCCCATGTCCCAACTGCGAAAGCCTGCGACGAAACGAGGTCATGGCCTTGGCGTAGACCGGGTTTCGGGCTTCATTGCTGTTTTCCTCCGGATCTTTTTCCAAATCGAACAGCGCCTCGGGGCTTTTGCCGCCGTAATACTGGTACTTCAGATGATCCTGTTTGATCATGACATGTTCCCGCTGGAACTGGCTCACGGCTTCATTGATCCACCCTCTGGATTCTCCTTGCAGCAAGGGGCGCAAGCTGCGGCTGTCGAGTCCCTCGGGAATATCCAGGCCTGCCAAATCGCAAAGAGTGGCAAAAAGATCGCACAGATTGACATTCTCGTCAACCACGCGGCTTTGAAACTTCTCCGGCCATCGGATAATCAGCGGCACCCGCGCGCTGCCTTCGTAGAAACGGGTCTTTTCCCAAATGCCGTGTTGGCCCAGCATTTCTCCGTGATCGGACGTATAAACCACAATCCAGTCGTCCAGGTTTTCTCCCAGCGCCTCGAGCTTGTTCAGAATCTGTCCGAAATACGTGTCAACCTGATCGATCATGCCGTAGTATGCGGCCGTGGCCCGGCGGATCGCTTGTTGCGAAACATGGACCGGCCTGTTCTGTTGGCTCAGCGACAGAACCGGGTGATCGCAGGGTTCGTCGCAATAGACGGGCACGCGATCCAGATAGTATTCGAACCGATTCTTGTCCGTGAAAAACGGGTAGTGCGGCTGCAGCAGACTTGCCTTGAAGAGCAGTGGACGGTGCGATTGCGGACGACCATACACCGGATCCGCAAAATAACGGTCGAGAAAGTCGAGGCTGGCGTCCATAACCCGCGCATCGAATTTCTGGTACGGACCTTCGACAGCCCTTGCCTCCTCGATCTCGCGCTGGTTCGACCATTTCCCCCTTCCCGGTTTTGGCGTATATCGCGCAAACTCCGCTTCAATTGCGCCCTCGATATATCGGTCCATCATGCCGGCGTCGGGGGCAATGCGTTCCGTCCACCCTTGCATCTGGTCTTGAGTCAGATGGTGCAGCTTTCCTGCGCAGACGGTATTGTAGGCATAGCGCGAAAACTCTCGGGCAAAGGTGCGGTACCCGGGGTTCAAATCTATCCACCCTTCGCATTGGCAAGTTTTGGGCAACTGTCCCGCCATCATGCATTGCCGGGCGGGAACGCAAATCGGGGACGGCGTATAAGCATGACGAAAGACCACGCCGGTCGACGCCAAGCGGTCGAGCGTCGGCGTGCGGATCACAGTGTTGCCTTCATAACCTGTGATATCGGCCCGATGCTGATCGCTCATCAGGAATAGGATGTTGGGTCTCTTCATTGTGCTGCTTTCTCCAAAGCCGCGAATCGCTCGCGACGGTTAGGGTTCACGCAGAAATAGGGCGTGAGAATGAAGATGAATGGTTGGGGCTTTTGCGCGGAAAGTCAACGCAAAAGAACAGATTGGCGCATGGAATATGACTGGTTCGGGTTTGACGTGTTGTCGATCCGTTTTCGCTATGGCTTCCGGACTTCAGGCGCCATCATGCGCCGATACTTGATTTGATCGTCATGCATTTCCAGAAAGACGCGGTATTTGCGGTCGTGAAAAGATCGAGTCTGAGCGCGTGGTTCGAACACGGAACCGAGCCGGGACATGGCGCGCATGGCCGCAAAAACATCGGCGATACTGCGCCGAACCGCTGCGCAGACGGCAGTCCAGATGTTTTCCGACGACTGTTCGGAGAAGTCTTCGCACGGCCAAAATATGTCGATCGGTTCCACGGCCAAGGCAAGACGATGGCCGGAAAGCCCGAAAACACCCGCCCGCACACTGGCGCTGCCCGTATCCACTCCTATGACATGCATCAGGTTCCCTCGCTAATCGGTTGACATCGACGGTTGAGCACGACGCTAGATAATTTCCAACCCGTTACGGTCGGGCAACGCGGGGAAAGACGCGTGCGGTTCGGCCTGATACCAGTAGACGACGCTGCAGATGTCGTCCTGAAGCGGCAGGTAGCGGCGTTCCGAACGCCAGCCCAAGGCCTGCATGGTCACTTTCAGGTTCTGCTCGAAATGAATCGGGTCGAGAACATGAAAGCGGTACAACCCGTGTCGGTTTCCGGGGCGGCCGTCGCTCTGGCCGACCGGATAGCCAAGATACGGCGCGCTGAAGTTGTCTTGAAAACTCCAGGCGCCACCGAAGTAGTCTTCGGTTCCCGTTCCGCACAGCGTCGGAAAATCCTTGTCGCCGTCCATGAAAAACTTGATTTCGCCCTCGCCCCACCAGCCGGAACTGTTTTGCTGCCAGCCCATATAGGCGCCCACGTAGTGGCCGCGGCCGCGAATGCCGTCGGCCATGACGTAATCGTTTCCGTAGCGCAACGGATTTTCCCGTCGAAACATGGCGTGGAATGCGGCCTGGTCCGGAGTCACGTCTTCAAGCGAATACGAGATGGCGTAGAAGAAGCCGGATGACGGTTCGGGCGCCATGTTTTGAACGACGATACGGGCGCGTTTACGGAAAGGCATCGGGAAATAGCAGTTCATGCCATTCGTAGGGTTGACGTTGATCGGCAGGGCCAGAATCGTCGGTTTCGATTGCCAGGCGTTGCAGAAGAAGTCGCCAAGCGGGCATTCGACGCTGGGTGTCGGTTCGTCGTCCCAGAACATGCGCACGATCAGCGCGCGATTGAACTTGTCGTTGACCGTGATCCAGATGTGGCGGATGACGCCGGGGCCTTCGACATCCATGATGACGGTCTCGCTTTGTTCCGGCAACCGGATGCACGGTCGCACTTTCCAGCCGCAGCCCAGTTCGCGGGCGGCATCGCCGGAATCCCAGGGCTGTCCGATGCGAACCACATCCTGTTGCGGGGCTTCGCCGACCTCGGCCATGCCTCCGCGCCCTTTCTCTCCGTACACGTTTTCCGCCGTGACCATTCTCGATTTCACGTTCGACAAGGTCGCCAGTCCGTCCAGTCCGCCGTTCAGCATGTTATCCTCCTTTAACGCTTTCATTTGCCTTTTCGCAACAAGTATCAACGCGGGCTTCGCCCGCAACCCAAGTGTGCGGGTATGTGGGTTTGGGAGTGTGTGAGTTTTCACCCGCACACTCGCGCACCCGCACACTCACAAACAATCACGCCTCCAATTTCTTGTTTTTTTCGGCAGAACGGCGTGATTAAGGCGCTAATTAGCGCTTGTCAGGATTCGGGCCAATGGCGTATCTTCGGAAAGATTTGTGTTTTCTTATGGCGTCAGGAATGGCGGGAGGCGAGGCATGGACGGGTTCAAGCGGTTTTTCGTCGATTCCCCGATTCGGACAAGCGAGATCGCGATACGGGGCCTGGGATACAGGGAGCGCATGCGTCCCGTCCTGATTGATCGGCCGGCCGGCACGGAGGATTATCTTCTTATGGTGTTTTACGATCCGGTTGTCCTGCTCGAGAGTGGGATTCCCGAACGGTTTCCTGCGGGAACCGTTGTCGCATGGGCGCCGGGCGAGCGACAGTATTACGGCAACCGGAACGCGGGGTTCATGCACACATGGATTCATTGCGACGGGCGTCGCGTACACGATGCCATTCGACAGGCAGGGTTGCCGACCGCGACGCCGATAGCGCTGTCCTGTTCGGACGGGATCGAGGCCTGCGCGCAGGCTGTGCATCGGGAAATGGCGATGGGGGCGCGTGCCGATCCGGTCGTGGCCGGCAATCTGGCGGAAAACTGGGTGCGGGAACTGGCTCGGGCGTGCGGCGTCGACGGTCGGCCGGTTCCTCCCGAACGGCTTGAGATGGCGAAGCGGCATATCGAAGCGCATTGCCGCGAGCCGCTGGCCCTGAAAACGCTGGCGTCGATCAGCGGCTGGTCCGTGCCGCATTTCTGCGCGGAATTCAAACGGGCGTTCGGCTTTTCGGCGATGGACTATGCGATTCGCCTGAGGATGGCGGAGGCCGTGCATCTGTTGCGCGATGCGAACCTGCAGGTGGGGGAGATCGCGGAACGCGTGGGGTTCGAGGATCTGTATCATTTCAGCACGCTGTGCAAAAAACGCTGCGGCGTGCCGCCCAGCGCGTTGAGGGCGCGCTGGCAGGTCGCAGACAGGCCTGAAAAAAAAGTGAAACGACCCCTTGCATGATTTGCAAAGATGGCTTAGAAGGGGGGGTGTTTATGCGATGGGAGTCTTGTCGGACGTTACAACGCGTGGCTAGGGGCTGGGGGCTAGGGGTTAGGAGCTAGGGGCTAGGGGTTAGGAGCTAGGAGCCAGGAATTAGTGGCTAACACCTAACACCTAATCCCTAACGCCTATGAGCTACTGATCACTGATTACTATTGGTGGCAGCCTAAGGCCGCATTGGGCGGGTGGTAGATCAACACCAAGGAGGGTTCAGCATTCATGACGCCGGATGACAGAAAATACACGAAATCCCACGAGTGGGTCAAAGTCGAGGACGATATTGCCGTGGTGGGCATTACCGATCATGCCCAGGAGTCTCTGGGCGACATCACGTTTGTCGAGTTGCCTTCGGTCGGCGAAAGCGTCGATGCGAGGTCCGAGTGCGCCGTGATCGAATCGGTCAAGGCGGCCAGCGACATTTTGACGCCCGTGGCCGGAGAAATCACCGAAGTGAACAACTCGCTCGAGGATTCGCCCGAGATGATCAACGAGAGCGCTTACGAAGACGGCTGGATCTTCAAGCTGCGCGATTTCGACGAAGACGAGGTCGAGGCGCTGCTGGATGCCGATCAGTACGAGGCGTCTCTGAGGAAAGATGATTAAGGCGATTTCATGAGCTATGTTGCGAACACGGCCGAACAGCAAGTCGCCATGCTGAAAGCCTGCGGGGCGCGTTCGGTCGACGATTTTTTTTCCGTCATCCCGGAAGCGGCTCGGCCCCGGTCCTTCGCTTTGCCCGGGCCCAAGTCCGAGATGGAGGTGATCGAACGCTTTCGCCAGATTGCTTCGCGCAATTATTCGCATTTGACCTGTTTTCTGGGCGGAGGTTTTTACGATCATTACATTCCCGCCGCCGTCGCTGCGCTAGCCTCGCGCAGCGAATTCTATACGGCTTACACCCCTTACCAGCCGGAACTGTCGCAAGGCACGCTTCAGGCGATCTATGAATACCAGACGGACATTTGTCGCCTGACCGGCATGGACGTGGCCAACGCCTCCATGTACGACGGCGGCACGGCGTTGTGCGAGGCGTGCCAGATGGCGTTGCATGCCACGGGCCGCACCCGCATCGTTCTGGACGGCGGCATCAATCCTGTTTACCATAAAATGCTGGATTCCTACACGGCCAATTTGTCGATCGATTTCGCCCAGACGGATATCAGGACGGGGCCCGCCGACCGCGCGGCGCTTTACGATGCCCTGGACGACAGGACCGCCGCCGTCATTGTGCAGAATCCGAATTTCTTCGGGGTGGCCGACGATGTTTCCGATATTGTCGAGCATTGTCGTCAACGCGGAATTTTAACGATACTGTCCGTGTATCCCACTGCTTTGGCTTTTCTTAAAACGCCGGGCGAAATGGGTGTGGACATTACGGTGGGCGAAGGGCAGCCGCTGGGCATCCCGCTGGCCTTTGGCGGCCCTTATCTTGGGTTTATGGCGACGACCCGAAAGCTGGTTCGACGCATGCCCGGCCGACTGGTCGGGCGGACGGCTGATCGCGAAGGCCGGGAAGCCTTCGTTCTGACGCTGCAGGCGCGCGAGCAGCATATCCGGCGCGAGAAGTCCACATCCAACATTTGCACGAACGAGGGGCTGTGCGCGCTGCGCGCGCATATTTATCTCAGTCTCATGGGCAAGGAGGGGTTCAAGCGTGTCGCCGAGCTGTGTCATGCCAAGGCGCGCTACGCGATGGATCGCCTCAAAGCCGTTTCCGGCATCGAGGTGTTGGATGAACACCCGTTTTTCAACGAATTCGTTGTTCGGCTTCCCATGGACGCAGGGGAAGCGGCCGGTGTCCTGGTCGAGCAAGGCTTGGCCCCCGGACTGCCACTGGGCCGATTCTATCCCGATATGACCAATCTGCTGCTGGTGGCCGTGACCGAGAAAAGAACCAAGCGCGATATCGGCATGCTGGCCGAATCCTTGGAGGCGGCGTTGAGGTAGGAGAGGTTTCTATGGCTGTCATATTCGAAAAAAGCGTTCCCGGCCGGCACGGGGTGTCCTTGCCCGATTGCGACGTGCCCGAGGGCGTGGAGATTCCCGACACGCTTCGCCGCCGGGCGGATGCGGAACTGCCGGAATTGTCGGAGCTGGATGCGGTGCGTCATTTTACGGAGCTTTCCCGACTCAACTTCGGGGTGGATACCGGTTTTTATCCGTTGGGCTCCTGTACGATGAAATACAATCCGAAGGCGCTGGAAGTCATTGCCGGTCTGGAAGGCTTTTCCGATTTGCACCCGTTTCTGCCGCAATTGCGGCATGGCGGCATGCTGACGCAAGGCGCCTTGCAAGTGATGCACGAACTGGAGCATGCGTTGTGCGAGATCGCGGGCATGGACGCCTTCACCTTGCACCCCATGGCCGGCGCGCATGGCGAATTGACCGGCATGATGCTGATCGCCGCCTATCATCGGCACAAGGGCAACCGCAAAACAGAGGTGCTGATTCCCGACGAGGCGCACGGCACCAATCCGTCCAGCGCGGCCATCGCCGGTTACGACGTTCGTCCGATGCCGACGGATACCCGTACAGGCATGCTCGATGTCGGCGCGCTGGAATCCATGCTGAGCGACAACACGGCGGCTATCATGCTGACCAATCCCAATACGCTTGGCATTTTCAATCGGGATATCGAACAGGTGGTCGAAATCGCCCATCGTCGCGACGCCCTGGTCTATTACGACGGCGCCAATCTGAACGCCATACTCGGCAAATTTCGTCCGGGCGATGTCGGGATTGACGTTATGCATGTGAACGTGCACAAAACGTTTGCCACGCCGCACGGCGGCGGAGGACCCGGCGCCGGACCGGTTGGCGTCCGCGAGAATCTCGAGCCGTTCCTGCCCGTGTCACGAGTGGTCAAACGTCCCGACAACACCTATACGCTCGATTACAATCGGCCGCTATCCATTGGTTATGTGGCGCCGTTCTACGGAAATTTTTCGATCTGTCTGAGGGCCTACGCCTATCTGATGCTGATGGGGGCGCAAGGCCTGATCGAGGTCAGCGAAAACGCCGTGCTGAACGCCAATTACGTCATGAACGCGCTCAAGGACGTGTACGAGCTTCCGTACGATACCGTGTGCATGCACGAGTTCGTGCTTTCCGCCCGGCGCCAGGCGGAACAGGGCGTTCACGCCCTGGATATCGCCAAGGCGCTGATCGATCGCGGGTTCCATCCGCCCACCGTCTATTTCCCGCTGATTGTCAAGGAGGCGCTGATGATCGAGCCGACCGAGACGGAGAGCAAGGAAACGCTTGATGCGTTCATTGCCGCCATGCGCGCCATCGCCGAGCAGGCCGGTTCCGATCCGGACGCGCTGCGCAAGGCGCCGCGCTCGACTTCGGTTAGCCGTCCCGACGAGACTCGCGCGGCCAAGACGATGGATTTTCGGTGGGACGAACCTTTTCGGGAAAAAGGGGGTTGACACGCCGAACGGATTGTGGTTAGGTGCCCGTCTTTATTTCCGAGAGCGAGAGGAACAGACGTGAAAGACGCAATGAAAACAACATTGGCAAAGGATCCCGGCACGAATCGGGCATGGTGGATTGTGGACGCGCAAGATCGCGTTTTGGGCCGGATGGCGACGCATATCGCCAACCGTCTGCGAGGGAAGGATAAGCCTTCCTATACTCCCCACATCGATACGGGCGATTTTGTGATCGTGATCAATGCCGACAAGGTGAAGCTGACCGGCAAAAAAGAGGACCTGAAAATTTATCAGCGCTATAGCGGCTGGCGGAGCGGACGCAAGGAAACCACGGCGTCCGCCATGCGCAAGCAGCATCCCGAGCGTATCGTCAAGATGGCGGTACGGGGCATGCTGCCCAAGAACAAGCTGAGTCGGATGCATCTCGGGCGGCTCAAGGTTTACGCAGGCGCCGAGCATCCGCATGGGGCGCAGCGTCCGAAAGCCGTTGAACTGACCTAACGAAAAACATTGCCGTCCCCGAGCGGACGCAAGCATGGAGAACACTGTGACACAAGACAAGGAATCGGTATTTAGCGCGACCGGCCGACGCAAGACGGCTGTGGCGCGGGTTCGGCTCGTTCCCGGTACTGGCGCATGGAAAGTCAACCGCCGGGGCGTGAACGATTATTTTTGCAGCGAGGCCCTGGTCAAGTACGTTGAACAGCCTCTGCAGATTACGCATACCCGCGAGAAATACGACATCAGCGCCAAGGTGTCCGGCGGCGGCGTTGCCGGACAGGCGGGAGCCTTGCGTCACGGCTTGGCTCGCGCACTGGCTTTGGCCGACGGGTCTTTTCGGGAAGTGCTCAAGAATAGCGGCTGTCTCACGCGCGATTCCCGCATGAAAGAGCGCAAAAAGACCGGTCAGCCCGGCGCCCGCAAGCGGTTCCAGTTCTCCAAGCGCTAAGACATACTGTTTTTTTCAATAAGACCCAATGCGTTCGCCCATGAAAAAAAACAGCCTGTAATTTCGCGTCGGATGCCTCCTTGAACCATAGGAACCATAAGGGACAGACCTATTGTCGCGATGCCTTCGATGCCCGGACAGAGTTTGGAAGACAAAGAGATCGGAAGTGTATAGGCTCGGGAATTGGGTGGCGCGAAAGCTGTCGGACAGTTTGGCCGTCAGCGCGGCGAATGAACGTCGGACATTCCGTTCTCGGCCGATGACAACTGTGAACCGGAAAGGGCTCTTTTCGTC
>SLMC01000195.1 GCA_007133745.1 Kiritimatiellia bacterium | reverse complement strand
TCACAACCTATTGCCGAAGGCGGCTTGGCCCTGACCTTCAGGTCGTCCGTAGTGAATTCGGACGACAACCGTGCCGTAGCGGATTACGCCTTGAAACACGAGGACGGACAATATGTCTTTCATCGAATTGCGCCAGCCAGATATGAACACGGGTCGTCTAAAGCTCGGCGACAGACTTGGAACGAACGTCAAGCAACTTCTATTCAGCTGGCTCCAGGCCAAAAGGGCACCGCTGAACTAATGGGATACGCATCACTGTGTATGCATGCAGCGCGGTTTGCCATTGTTGTACGCGACGACCGCAAAACCCTGGTCTGGGACGCTTTCGGACTGGCGGATTATCACGTGACTATCTTGGCCCACGATCTCACGGGCAACGGTCGCGACGAAATCGTCATTGCTGAAACCAATCACGGAAAATTTCAATTAAGAGTCTTTTCAAACCAGCCGTAGCGTCCGACTTATGACTGTTTGGTGGAACTTCGTGCATTCGACACGGCAATCATCTTTCCAAAAGAAAGAAATGCTCATGCGATTCGATCGATAAGTATATTACTCCATCTTTTACCTTGGCAGCAGTGCGGGGCCATCTGTATTTGTGATTCATTATCAAGAATTTAAAGGTAAGCCCCTGTTTGTTTGGTGGGAATTTGCCGCAGGTGCAGATGCACGCCAGTTCCTTGTTGGCTGGAACACAAAAAAGAATAGAGACGCGAACAAGTAATGGCGTCGGTTTTCTTTTCAAGCCTGTGAAAGCGCGGGTATCCGCCACATCCACGCCCCATCCAGAAGAAGGGCTGGGGGATGATCCAGTATTCCCCGCCGAATTGCAGTCCAGCCCAAAAGGGCCGACGAGGACGTCGGCGTTCCCTAGGTTTGGGAGTATGTGAGTTTTTTTTCACCCACACACTCACAAACAATCACGCATCCAATTTCACCGGTCACCTTCAACCGACGGTTTTGTCACACTTTTTTCTGGTAGAATCGAGGGGGTTGTGCATCATGTTCGACACGGTTTGGATTTGCCATGAATGGCTCTTAACACAGCGTAGGCCTGGAGTCGGCCGTCCTCGGCCGTTTTTTACCGGCGGGGACCGCCGGCTCCAGCGAGGATGTCCGGGAGTGACCGCTAAGAGCCATTCGGATCTGCCGTTATTATGTCTGTTGTTCGAATGCGAAGTTTAAGTGGAGGAAACACGATATGACGGAGTTCAACAAACGGGGTGTCGCGGCATTGATGGCGGTTTCGCTGGTCGTTTCAACCGGGGTCGCCGATTGGCCGCGCTTCATGGGGCCGCAGGGCGACGGACTGTCGCCCGAAAAGGGCTTGCGCAAGAATTGGAATCAAAACCCGCCCAAACAACTGTGGTCGGTCGATATGTCCGATCGCGGCTATGCCGGACCTTCCGTGGCGGCCGGAAAAGTCTTCATTGTGGATCGGGACGGCGATCAGGACGTCGTCCGCGCGCTCGACCTTGAAACCGGCAAGGATGTTTGGACTTTTCGCTATGACGATCCCGGCAAGGCCAACTACGGATTTGCGCGTTCGACCCCGACCGTGGACGGCGACCGGCTTTACACGCTGAGCCGGAACGGGCATCTGCACTGCCTGAACGTCGCCGACGGACGCGCGATTTGGCAGCGCAACATTGTCGCGGATTTCCAAGGCCGATTGCCGACCTGGCAACTGGCGATGTCGCCGCTGGTCGACGGCGACAAGCTGATTGTGCTGCCGGGCGGCAAGAAGAATGTGGCCGCGCTCGACAAGCAAACCGGCAAGACGCTTTGGCATGGCGGCAATGCGGACCGGCTCGGCTATGCGACACCCGTACCGGTTGTCATGAACGGGGTTCGGCAATATCTGATCTTTACCGGCTACAGTCTGATCGGGGTCGATCCCGACGCCGGCGCTGTGCTATGGCGGCAGGAATGGCGGACTCGGCACGATGTCAATGCGGCCTTGCCCGTGATGGTCGAGGACGGCCGCGTGTTCATCAGCAGCGGGTACGGGCGCGGCTGCGCGTTGGTCGGGGTGTCCAAAGGCGGCGAGACGGAAATACTCTGGGAGAACAAGGAAGTCGCCGCGCATTTCAGCTCGCCGGTCCTGTATCAGGGTCGTCTCTACGCCAACAGCGACCCGACCCATCTGGTGTGTCTGGACCCCAAAACAGGCGCCGCCTTGTGGAAGCAGCCCGGCTTCGGCAAGGGCGGCCTGCTGATCGCCGACGGCGTTATCATCGCGCTCGACGGCAACCGGGGCGATGCGATCATGGTGAAGGCCGCGCCGGAAAAATACGAGGAACTGGGCCGGTTCAAGCCGCTGGGCGGCAAAAGCTGGACGGCGCCCGTCCTCGCCGACGGCAAGCTGATCGTTCGCAACGAACGAGCCATCGCCTGCTTCGATCTGAAGTGACCGTTGGCGCTTCCGATTTTCCGAGTGTTTCACAAGAACTTTTGAGCAGAAGGCAACGAAGGTAATGAAGGCAAAAGAAAAGAAAGCCCGCTAATCACGCGAATGAACGCGAAAAATGAAGAGTTTTTTACCGTGGAAAGCGCGAAAGACAAGGACATGAAGGCCCGTCGCATACAGATATCCTTCCGCGCCTTCCGCGTTTTCCGTGGTTGAAAAAATGGGTTGCGGGCGACAACCCGCTTTGTTTAAGCTGGCCCTCAACGCATCGTACGCCTGGAGTCCTCGGCCGTTTTTCTGCCGGCGGGGGACCGCCGGCTCCAGCCGGGGCTGTCAGAAAACGACCTTAACTAACCCCTCGGGGCTACAGATCACTGATGAACGATTACTTTACTTGCGGCTAAAGCCCGCCCTAGGCGATGGCTGGTCCGACAAGTCTGCCGTCCTGAAGGCGGGCCATGCGCGTGCAGGTGGCGGCGACGCGTTCGTCGTGGGTGACGAGCAACAACGCGTGTCCCAGATCGCGGGCGACGGAAAAAAGATAATCCAAAACCTGTTGTCCGGTTGCCACATCAAGATTTCCCGTTGGCTCGTCCGCCAGTATCAGGGGCGGATCGTTCATGAGCGCGCGGGCCAGCGCCACGCGCTGCTGCTCGCCGCCCGACAGTTCCGTCGGCGTATGATCGGCCCGGTCGGCCAACCCGACGGCATCCAGCAAGGTCAGCGCCCGCTGACGCGCGGTTTGTCGGCCGGCCCAGGCGCGGCCCGGCGCCATGGACGCGATCAGCACGTTTTCCAGTACGTCCATTTCCGGCAGCAAATGATAGGACTGGAAAACGAATCCGATCCGAACGGCGCGCATGCGACTGCGCTGCGCGGCGGTCGCGCCGTACACGTCTTCGCCCAAAATGCGGACCCGGCCTCGTTGCGGCAGATCGAGTCCGCCCAGAATATGCAGCAGCGTACTCTTGCCCGCCCCGCTTTTGCCGACAATGGCGAACGTTTCGCCCGCCCGCAATTCGAGCGATGCGCCGTTGAGCACGGTCAGCATGCCTTGGCGTGTTTCATACGTTTTCCCCAGGTTCGTCGCCTCGAGCAGAAGCGTGCCGGGTTCCATTTTCGAAAGATGATTTTTTATAGCCATGCTATTCGTGCCTCAAAGCTTCAACCGGATCCAGGCGGGCCGCGCGCCAAGCCGGAAAGATGCTCGCTACGGTGCAAAAGACCATCACGAACAAGGCGACGTTCAGGATTTCCCCGGGCGACGTGTCCCAGGGAATTTCGTCGAGTCCGTAGATCTGCTTGGGAAACACCTCGATGTCGATGCGCGAGAGCGCATGCACAATGCGCTTGAGATTGAACAAGACCAGCAACGCCGTGCCGATGCCGGCGACAATGCCGACCAAACATTGGATCCAGCCCAGGCACACGAACGCGGCCGTGATGCGCCAGGCCGAGAAACCCAGCGCCTTGAGCAGTCCGATCTCGCGCGTCTTCTGCACGGTAATGACGATCAGCGTGTTGGTCACGCAGAAGACGGCGACGACCGTGATAAAGACCAGCAGAATGAACATCATGGTTTTTTCGGTTTTCAGCGCCTCGAACAGGACTCGGTCTTCGTCCACCCAGGTGGAAATGGAGAATTCGGAACCGAGCGTTTCCTGCAAAAGCAGCGCGTATTCCTCGAACCGAAACGGATCGTCGGTCATCACATAGAGCGCATGCGCGCCGCCGCGGTCCAGGCCGACCAGTTCCCGCGCGACCTCCAGCGAGGTCAGCACGAAACCGGCATCGTAGTCGCGCATGCCCATGTCGAAAATGCCGGCGACAACCAATTCTTCGGGCAGATGGAATTCGTCCTGATGCATCACGCTGCGCGACGAATAGAAAAGGGCCTTGCGGCCGGGCATCAGGCCAAGCTGCGCCGCCAGGTCGCCGCCGAGGACGAACAGGTCGTCTTCCAGCGAAAAAACGCCTGCCACCATATTGGAAGGCACCTTGGTGACGCTGGAGGCCCGGTCGGGATCTATGCCGATTACGATGGGGGCCGCCGTCCGTTCGCCGTGCCGCATCAGAACGCGGGTCGCGATGACCGGCGCCACGCCCGTGATGCCCGGCAGCGCCTCGACGGTTCGGCACAGCGCCTCTTCCTGCTCCACGGCGCCATAGCGATGGACCACCGTCGCATGCGGCTTGAAACTCAGGATTTTTTCCCGCCACATGCCGTCAAACCCGGTCATGACCGACAGCACGATGATCAAAATGGCGACGCCCAGCAGCACGCCGAGCACGGACAGAATCGTGACGACCGACAGCACGGTGCGCTTCGGCTTCAGGTACTTCAGAGCCAGAAACAGAGGGAATGGCGTCATGGCGCGGATTTCGGGCTCCTAAGTTGCGGGAATAGAATCGCATCGCGAATGGAATCGCGACCCATCAGAATCATCATCAGCCGGTCGATCCCCACGCCCATGCCGCCCGCCGGCGGCATGCCGTGTTCTAGCGCGACAATGAAATCTTCGTCCAGTTTTTCAACATCGTCGCCCACCTGCGTCTCGAACCGTTTGCGCTGTTCCAGCGGATCGTTCTGTTCCGTGTAGGCCGGCGCCACTTCCTGTCCGTTTATCACCAGCTCGAATACATCGACGACGGACGGATCGTCTTCGCAGGTCTTGGCCAGCGGGATCAGTTCCAGCGGAAACCGCGTCACGAACGTGGGCTGACGCAAGGTCTTTTCGATCAACTTTTCGTAGATCTCGTGCGTGACCAGCATCGGACTCCAGGCCGGATCCAGGCTCAAGCCTTCCGCTTCCGCCTTGCCGCGCGCGACTTCGGGCGCCAGCTCGAACCAGTCGCCGCCCATGCGTTCGCGAATCAGTTCGGCATAGGTCGCCTCGCGCCAGGGCGGCGTCAAATCCAGCGGGTTCGCCTCGCTGCCGACCGTCAGGGACCCCCGTACCGCCTGCGCCACATGGAGGATCAGATCCTGAATCAAGGTTTTCATGCCGCGCACATCCGTGTACGCCTCGTAGATTTCCAGCATGGTGAACTCGGGATTGTGCGTGCGGGACAGGCCCTCGTTGCGAAAATTCCTGTTCAGCTCGAAGACCTTGTCGAACCCGCCCACAAGCAATCGTTTCAGATAAAGCTCCGGCGCGATGCGCAGAACCATATCCATGTTCAACGCGTTGTAATGCGTGACAAACGGCTTGGCCGCCGCGCCGCCGGCTTGAGTCTGAATCATGGGCGTTTCCACCTCCGCAAAGCCGAGGTCCGCGAGGAACCCCCGGACTTCGCGAATGGCGCGGATACGCTTGTCGAAAAATTCGCGCACGTCCGGGTTTGCCACGAGGTCCAGGTAGCGCTGACGGTAACGCTGTTCCGTATCCTGCAAGCCATGCCACTTTTCCGGCAGCGGCCGCAGCGCCTTGGCCAGCAGCGTCCATTGGTCCACGCGCAGGGTCGCTTCGCCCGTGCGGGTCGTGAACAGCACGCCTTCCACGCCTATATGATCGCCCTGATCCAAAAGCTTGAAGGCCGCGAACACCGCATCGCCGACATCCTTCTTGCCCAGATAGATTTGGAAGCGGTCGCTGCCGTCCCGCAAATCGGCGAAGATGCTTTTGCCCATGTCGCGAATCGTGATCAGTCGGCCGGCGGCCTTGACGCGTTTCTCTTCCTCGAATTCGGCACGAATCTCCGCCAGCCGTCCGCTGCGTTCAAAGGCCTTGCCGAACGGCGCATAGCCCGCCTCGGCCAAGTGTTTCATGTTTTGGATCCGTTGATCCCGGTATTCGTTGCTTTCGTGTTCCATGGAACGCCCCTGGGGTTGATCCTATAATCGGCAGTTCAAGATACCTGTCTATCGCCAGCGCTTATTAAGGTTGATACAGAACCCATTGCTAGCAGAATGCCGAGGGCGCGGCAATGGAAAAACGCGGAGCGGAAAGCGAAGGGCGTCGAGCTAAGAGCGTGTGTCCGTATGTTCGCGCGTTGATGAGTCCATCCGCAAGCTGCGCATGCTGGAGGATGAATTCGTGTGTTCGTGGAGCGGCTCGGCTCTTGACAGGGCATAGCTTTTGCGACGCCTGTTCCCGAGCCGGAAAGGCCGGACGCGGAAGCGCGTCCGCTCCGCCCACGATGGAGCGGCTCGGCTTCCCGAGCCGGAAGGGCCGGACGCGGAAGCGCGTCCGCTCCGCCCACGATGGAGCGGCTCGGCTTCCCGAGCCGGTTTCCAGTATCCGACTTCCCACACCTTCTCAAGGCGTGTCGAGCAGGCGGCGCACCGTAATGCGCGCGATGCGCATGCGGCTGTTACGGACTTTGACGAATAAATGAAACTGCTTGTCGGCCGCCGATTCGTAGCTTATTCGATGCGCGAAGATGTATCGGCCGTCCAGATAATTCTTCGAGAGTATGTCCAGCCCGCCGCGCTCGTTCACGCTGGGCCGATATTCGCCGCGGCGTGTATGCCAGCGTTTCCGGCGCATAAGCGCCGGTTCCATGAACAGGACTTTCGTTACGGGTTCGATCTCGAGCGGCACGTTCACAGCGCAACCGACAGTGAATTCGTTGTCGGACTCGAAAGCCAACCCGATATACTCGACTTCCATGACCAGCCCCCGCATCGGGAACCGCTGCCGAGTAACCAAATTGAGATTCTGGCCTTTCGCCGCCAAACCGTCCACTTCCAGGCAGGTGATTCGCGTACCGTCCCGATTCATTTCCACCGTGCGAACAGTCTGCCGCAAGGGATCATCGGCGGGAACAGGCGCGACAATATCGTCGCGCACCACAACTTCCATATCCCATTGATCCCATCTGTTCTCGAACGTATCCTCGAACAGGATTTCGCCCAGCAGCGCCAGCGTGCCCTTTTCTTCCGTGCCAGAGAGGATCGCGGTCTGTCCGGCCGCGACAGGCACCCATGTTGTCGCCGAGCCGGGCTTGACCTCTACGCGGCCGTCGTCCACGTCCACGCGCGTTTGATCGGATTCGGTCAGCATGCGCAACTGCGTGCCCACGACGCGAATATCGGCGTGCGGTGTTCCGAACAGCCATGCGTGACCGGGCGTTTGCAACCCGATGCGCGCGGCCAGTTCTCCGCGCGCCAGATGCAGCGTGGTTGACGTCGTATCGGCCGAATGCCATTCCAGCCGGGTTCCCGCCGCCAAATCGAGCCGGGTCATGCCGTCGCGGCCGACCAGCGCGAGACTTTGGCCCGCGGCGGTTTCAACGGTTGTGCCGGGCCGGACAAGGTCGCCGATGCGCAGCGTTTGCTGTGTCCGTTCCGAATCGGTACGCGTGGCGCCAGTGGTTTGTTCGACGCGCAGCTCGGTCACAGCGGCCATAGCGGGCGCCAAGCCGGTGTCGGGCCCCCCGCGCAGCGCCCACCAGCCGAGAATCGCCATCAAAGAGGCAGCGGCGGCCAGCGGCGCCCACAGACGCAGCCGGGCGACCATGCGCCGGCGGGCCATGCGCAGCGGCGCCAGCCGTTCCACGACCACGTCGCGAAGATCGATCTCCTGACCGGCCAGCCTGGCGAACCGTTCGCGCGCCGACTCGTCCGCCTTGAGAACTTGATCCAGTCGGGCAAGCTCCGCTTCACCGACAGAGCCGGAAAAATAAGCGAGTATCAGACTGTCAAGCTGGACGGATGTCATAGCGTGCCCTCTTCCAGCGCTTCGCGATTTTGCGCGTGTTCCACGCATTGGGTCAAGGCCAAGCGCGCCCGGTTCATGATGCCGTACACGGCCTTCACGGAACGGTTCAACTTGGCGGCGATGTCTTCGCACGATACGGAGCGCGTTCCGCCATAACGTATCTCAATGACTTGACGCGCCGTCCCTTTCAACTTGTTCACGCAGCGCTGCATCCATTGTTTTTGCAGCTCTTTCAAGGAGCGTTCCTCGGTATCGTCCTGTTCCGACTCGAACTTCTCGGAGACCAGCGCGAGCGTGTCGTCCGGCAGACTCATGGGTGCGCGCTTACGCTTGCGCAACGCCGCCAGCGCCTGACGCCGAGCGATTTCCCGTAGCCAGGGGACCATCTGATCGTCGGGCGGCAGCGCTCCCTCGCGTTTGGCCACCACCAACGCCACTTCCTGATAAATATCTTCGGCAAGATGGAAATCACGGACAATGGCATTGGAATACGCCATAATCATGCGCCGATGCTTTACCACCGCTTCCACCACGCGTACGCTATGGGTGTTTTCGCTTTTCATTGCATTGATGCCCAATGTTTTAAAGGGTTTTTAAGCAAGCATTCAGTGGCGAAAACCGTCTGGCTCAAGCCCGCTTTTCACGCGATCAATCCGGTTCGCGACCTTGCCTCTTGCTTATCTATGTCTGCCGACACCTTTTTTACCCGCTTTTTCGGACGTTTTATTTAGTATAAAATGTCAGCCGTTACAACACAATTTTCCATAGCCGCATTGAAAGGGGCGCATCTGCGTTTCGTTGCCGTTATTCACGATCCAACCGGCTTTATGCCGGTTGGTGAAAAAAGATTGTGTTGTGGCGGCATTTTTCTTTCTCAACGTTTTCCTCCACCGACACAAGGTCGGCGGGCGGGTCGGTGCAACAAATCGCAGATGCGCCCCCATTGAAAGTAGGTCGGGCATTCCTGCCCGATACTGTCAGGCAGGAATGCCTGGCCTACTTTCAATCTGCATCGTCCGGGGCAGCGCCCGGAGAGGTATTCCCCCTCAACCCCGAAGGGGTTATGCAACAAAGCCTGGGGCGCTGCCCTCGTTGTACTACACAAATTCAGATTCCTGATCTCGGCGATGTTTTGGCGGGGTTTTTCGGAAAACAATTTGGCGCCATTATTCCATCGGTCAGTTTACGGCAAAGGTAACGATGGGG
>SLMC01000297.1 GCA_007133745.1 Kiritimatiellia bacterium | reverse complement strand
CGGTCGTCTGGCTGGGCGTCGCCCACCCCGAAGCCCGCCATGCGCGGTGGCGTTTGCTGAGAATCGAGGACGAAGGCCAGACCTTCGGCGACCATCGCGAGATTTGCCCAATCCCCGAAAACGGCGTCACCCCCGAACCGCTCCAGCTTCTGCTCGATCCCGAGCGCGACATGCTCTATGTCAACAACTGGAATCGGCTGCTGCGCTATTCGGGCGACGGCAAACACATCGCGGCCGTGCCCCTGGTTTCGGCGGACGGCGAAGAACGCTATTACGTGGTCGAAACGGCGCTGGGTCCGGACGATACGCTCTACGCGCTGACCTGGGGCGAAGGCCGCTGGGGCGGATGGAACCGCACGCGCGTTCGGCGCTTCACGCTCGAGGGCCGGCAAATCCCCTTTGAAGGCGGCCGCCTTGAAACCGACCTCGTCATCCGTTCCATCAAAGGCGCCAGCGGCCGAAGCGCGCGCGGCATGACAACGGATCGACAAGGCAACATCTACGTGATGCATTACGACCGCAACCGACCCGACGACAGCCGCGCGCCTTGGGAACGCGGCTGGAATCTCGGCACGGCCGTGGCCGTGTTCGGACCGGACGGCGCAACAATAAATCCGCGCCATATCGCCTATCTGCGCGGCGGCGCCCAAGGCATCCGCGCCGACCGAAACGGAAATCTGTACATCGGCGAAAGCATCATGCCGCTTGGCGTCGCCTACCCCCTCGATTTCGCCAGCGTACTGCCCGATCCATTCGAACGCCCCTACCCGGCCATGACCGAGGACGGCCGCTTCGATTCGCTCTTGCGCTGGCAAGGCAGCATCGTCAAGTTCGGGCCGGACGGCGGCGAGATTATCGGGCTGCCCGAGGAAGCCGTTTTCGACAGCCCGACCCGACCGGCCAACGACTTGTGGAAACCGATGCCGGAAATTCATTGGCATTTGCACAACAATCACAAGCTCCGCGTGCTGGGCGCCCGCTGGATGCGGCACGGCGTGTTCAGTCCCGTGCCGGCCCAGTACCAGGGCGTCACGCATGCCGAACGCTGCGTCTGCAATGGCGGTCGCTTCGACATCGACGCCTTCGACCGCATCGTCGCGCCCGACCGCATCCGCCAGCGCGTAACCATGCTCGATACAGCCGGCAACGTGATGGGGCAATGGGGCCAGCCCGGAAACCGGGATTCCGTCTCGAACGAAGACACGCTCTTCCTGACGGATCCCTGGTGGATCGCCGCTGCGGCCGACCGCATCTACATCGGCGAAAAGAACCCCGTCCGCATTCAGCGCTGGACGCTGAAGCCGGCAACGCAAGCGGCCTGCGACTTCGAACGCGGGAAGTGAAGCGTTTTCAAACACGGGGGGGACGTGCGTTCGTGAGTCCATCCGCAAGCTGCGCATGCTGGAGGATGAATTCGTGGAGCGGCTCGGCTCTTGACAGGGCATAGCTTTAGCGACGCCTGTTCCCGAGCCGGATGTGCCGGACGCGGAAGCGCGTCCGCTCCGCAATCCGATGGAGCGGCTCGGCTTCCCGAGCCGGAATCGCGTGCCTTGCCGCAGTGTTTGTCTTATGCGCGCGGCGCATCCGGCGATCCGGCGGCGGACACAGGGGCCGCAGCCTGTTTCAAAAGGTCCGCCCCCGTCATTCGGACAGGGAACGGATCGGTCACGCTGCCCGTGTAGAGCGTCATGTGCGGGAACGGAATCTCGATGTCTTCGGCATCGAACCGTTCCTTGATTTCGCGCATCAGACTCTTGCGCAAGGCCAGAAAATCGGGCACGTGAAACCAGACCCCGAACATGAGGTCCAAAGACGAATTCCCGAAGTTCGTGAACAGGATCAGCGGTTCCGGCTCGTCCAGGCAGTAGGGATTCTTGTCGGCAATGTCCCTGAGCACATCCATGACGCGCCCGATATCCTCCTTGTAGGCCACGCCCAGATTGATATCGAAACGCCGAATCGGGAACCGCGAAAAATTGATCAGCTCGCTCTTGAGCAATTGCTCGTTGGGAATGCGCACGAACCGATTGTCGAACGTGCGCAACTTGACCGAAAGCAGATCGATCGACAGGACGATGCCCGTCACATTGCCCGCAGTGATGACATCCCCGACCGCCATCGGCTTTTCCGAAATCAGGAACAGTCCGCTGATCACGTTGGACAAACTGGCCTGCGAAGCGAACCCGATCGCCACGCCCATGATGCCCGCCGCGCCCAGCAGCGCGGTCAACTGAAACCCCAGCTGCCCGAGAATCATCACCAGCAGCAGTACGCCGCCCCCGTAAAAGATGAATTTCTCGATCAGCATGACACCTTGCGCGTTGAACCGTCTCCGCACCATGCGCTTGACAGCCCGAGTCGTCGCGCGCAAGGCCAACAGGCCGAGTACGGCAATCAGAACCGAGCGAGTGACGGTCCAGACCCATGGCAGATCCGAGAGTCTTTCAAGAATTTTCGCGATCACATCCATGATTTCACCATTCCCATCCCTTTTTGCAGGAAATGACCCGATGGCGGCGGCGTTCGGGCCTCGCTCAAGCATGCGGCATCGTCGGCAATCTCGTCGGGCTTGCCGACAAACGCCACCCGCACAGCCTGATCCCGTTTACGTTCGTACGTCACATCGACCGAATCGGTCCAAAGATGAGAGGCGCCTCGGTACACGCTCAAATGCTTGACTTGCAGGCAAAGCCGCTGAAAATCGACCGGATCGGCCATCGCATTGATCATGCGCACCGTGCACAGGGCCCGATGCGGATTTTCAGAGGAATCCGCCGTATCCGTGCGGCGCATGCGCGTCTTGAGCGAATAGCACAACTCGCCTTCCGTCGGCTCCCCGAACCAGATATTGGACAGGACAACCGTCGGCTCCTCCATCAACACAACGTCGGCGTCGCGCCCGGTCGACAGACGAATCCACACGGGAATGCTCACGAAAAAAACCGCCTCGCAGCCGGGCGCCAACTGCAGCGGACTCTCCGGCCTGGCCACGACCGGGCGGTCGGGCATGATCGGCGCCAGCCGCGCTTCGGTCCAGTCGTCTCCGGCCGGCCAGCGTTTCCATGAGGGCTCGGCTTCGCCGACGGACGCCGGCTGCCGGGCTACACGCCATTCGTTATCGTCGCGGCGCGCATGAAACACCGCATCGCCGACCGGCCAGCGCCGATGCCGACCCACTGCCATCTCGTACACGCTCCAGATATCGTCCGGCATTGTTCCTCCATCCTGTTTGACCTGAAAGTAGGTCGGGCATCCCGCCCGTGTTTTCTCGATATTCATCATGGGCGGGGACGCCCATGCCACCGCCTTAGGCGGGCTGTCGCCCGCAACCCAAGTGTGTGGGTATGTGGGTTTGGGAGTGTGTGAGTTTTCACCCCCACACGCACACACAATCACTCCTCCAGTTTCTTGTTTTTTTCGGCAGAACGGCGTGATTAAGGCGCTCAAGGGTAACCGAGCTTCGCTCGGCGACCTTACAGCAAAGAATGTTTGTGACTTTTTGTGGCTATTCCTCTTCTCTTGATCCATTTTTTCCTTCTTATAATAGAGCGTGTCGGGTCAAAGGTCAAGGTGAAGCGAGTGTGGACTTACCGCCAAATTTTTGAGATTGAGGCTTTTCAATATCCTGCACTCCGGTTGCTTCTCGCCAATCCTAATCGCACTCTCTTCATCCCCAATCCCTGCGGAGCTGTTTTCCGTAGGTATCGACAACCACAAGAGCAAGCTGCCTCCGGCAGGATTCGCGAGCGGGAAGAGTGCGATTAGGATCGGCGAAGATTACAGCAAAGGATTGCGGAGCGGACGCGCTTCCGCGTCCGGCATTCTCCGGCTCGGTAAGCCGAGCCGCTCCACGAATTCATCCTCCAGCATGCGCAGCTTGCGGATGGACCCACGAACCCACGCTACCCTCTCCCCTTCCGTGCTTTCCGCGTTTTCCGTGGTAGAAAACTCTTGATTTTCGCGTCATTCCGTGGTTTTCGCAGTTGAAAAACTTCCCGGTCTCCCCGGTCTTCCTGTAAAAAAACTCTATGCCTCCGTGCAGGGGGCAAGGACGCTATATCCCGGCGCCGGGATCGCTCCAGGGCGCTTCGCCATTGTGCCAGGCGCCGTTCTCGTGACGGACCAGCGGACGCGGCTGCTGGTTGTACACGCGCGAACGGGGCGGCACCGAATGCGTCAGCCAAACGTTGCCGCCGATTTCGGAACCGGCGCCGATGGTCACGTCCCCCAAAATCGTGGCTCCGCCGTAAACGACCACGCCGTCCTCGACATTGGGATGCCGCTTCACGCCCTTGACCAGCCGGCCCTGATCATCTTTCCGGAAACTCAGCGCGCCCAGCGTTACGCCCTGGTACAGCTTGACCCTGCGCCCGATCACGCAGGTCTCGCCAATGACTACGCCGGTACCGTGATCGATAAAAAAGCCCGGCCCGATCTTCGCGCCCGGATGAATGTCGATGCCGGTCCGCGAATGCGCGTACTCGGACATGATGCGCGGGATCATGGGTACGCCACGCTCGTAGAGCAGATGCGCCAGCCGATGCACCATCACCGCATAGACGCCCGGATAGCTGATCACCACCTCCATGGGCGATTGCGCGGCGGGATCCCCTTCGTAGGCGGCCGTGATGTCTTCCTGAAGCACCGCCTTGACAACAGGCAAATTCCGAACCAGATGCGAGACGGACTCGATCGCCTTCTCGTCGCAGCGTCCGCAATCCTCGCACGGCGTCACTGTGCACTGATACTGCCAGGCGCTGCGCACCTGGTCTTTCAAAGCCGGAACCGACTTCTCCAAATCGGCAGTCAACCCGGCTCCCAGGCCGTCCTTCGATGCCGGCTTATGGCCGTGACAGCCCGGGAAAAGCACGGAGATCAGCGTTTCCAGCTCGCGGTGCACAGAGCGCTGGCCCGCCAGGCTGAGCCCCTTGTGCATGGTGCCCATGACCGGGCACTGCCGGCAATCGGACAGCGCCTTGACGGCGTCGGGAACTATCTCGCTCATCCATGCGTCTTTCTTCATACTACAACCCTTCAGAACCGTGTTTTCCCGGCTTTCTTTTCTTCTGCCTTCAGTATCTTCGTTGCCTTCTGTTTAAAAACTCTTCCCCATTCGCGTTCATTCGCGTGATTAGCGGGCTTTCTTTTCTCTGCCTTCTACATTGCCGCGCCGGGTCATCCGCTCCTTATCGTACGCCACGCACGGCGGACGGCTCGTTCTTCCGGGTTTCTTGCGAGCCAATCGCGCCACAACCCGGTCCGCGCCTAGCCGACACAGTCCTGCTTTAACCAGAATCCGGCTCGCAAGTCCAGAGGGAACGCACGCCATCTCCAGAATGTCGACATCGTGCGCCCGACACAACGCCTCGAAGTCGCGCAGCGTGAACGCCTGCATGACCGTCGACGCGCCGGAATCCGAGTGCGTTTCCGCCGGACGCAACGGCATGGTCCCGGCAAACAGCAGCTTAAGCCGACGCCGCCAATGGCCCGCGCTGGGAAAAGACACAATGCCCTCTTTGGCCACGCGCAGCATCTCGCGAATTACCGTGCCGGGTTTGCTCAAGACGTGCAGCGTCTCGCTCAGCACGGCGCAGTCGAATGCGGCGTTCGGAATGCAGCCAAGCCCTTCGTCCGCATTGCCCTGAAACATGTCGTGCCCCTGATCGATCACGTCGATAACATGCGACAAATCAATGTCCAACCCGACCCCGTGCACGGCGCGCGACCGGGCCAGCAGGGTCAGCAGATCGCCGTTGCCGCACCCGATATCGAGCACGCGCGCTCCGCAAGGAATCCAGTTTCCGATCATGCCGAAACTGCGGCTTTGCTCCAGGGCGTCCGTCGAGTCGACATCGTTCTTGCGCCGCTCCGCCGCATCCACCCACGGCAAAAAGGCATGAATCACCTCGGTCAAATGCCGGATGTCGACAAGAAAAGCGTCGTGCCCGTGCGGCGCCTGCAAGCGGCAATAGGACACGTTCTTGCCTGACTGCAAAAGGGCTTGGGCCAATTCGACCGACTGCTCAGGCGGGAAAAGCCAATCGGAACTCAAGGCGACCACGAGCATCTTGGCGCAAATCGGCTCGAATGCCTCGGTCAGAGAGCCGTACTGTTCGACCAAATCGTAGTTGTCCATGGCCCGCGTAATGCAGACATAAGAATTGGCGTCGAATCGGCGGATGAACTTGGCGCCCTGATGCGCCAAGTAGCTTTCCACCTGGAACATGGAGGGGCCCTCGTGTTCGCCGACGCTCGCGCCCGACGTTTTGACACGGCCGAATTTCGTTTCCATCATTTCCGGCGACAGGTAGGTGATGTGCCCCAGCTTTCTGGCCAGCGCCAGTCCGAAATCCGGCGCTGTTCCGCTGGCGTAATAGTCGCCTCCCTGCCAATGCGGGTCCGACGTGATCGCTTCGCGCCCCACAATGTCGAATGCCAGCGCCTGCGACGACAGACTCTTCCCGGTGGCAATGCAAATGCAGCGCCGAACGGTAGCGGGGTAGCGCATGGTCCAGTCGAGCGCCTGCATGCCGCCGAACGAGCCGCCGATCACCGCCGCCAGCTTGGCAATGCCCAGATAATCGAGCAAGAGACGGTGCGCATCGACCATGTCGCCAACGGTCACAGGCGGAAAATCGGAGCCATAGGGTCGGCCGGTCGCCGGATTGAGCGACGCAGGGCCTGTCGTACCCTGGCAGCCGCCGAGTATATTGGCGCACACGACATGGTAGTAGTTCGTGTCGATCCCCTTGCCCGGCCCGATCATTTCGTCCCACCAGCCGCGCGGTCCGTCGGGATCGTCGTGGTATCCGGCCACATGCGCGTCGCCGGTCAGGGCATGGCAAATGAAGATGACATTGCCTTTGTCGGCCGCCAAGTCGCCATAGGATTCGTAGGCGATCGTCAACTCGGGCAGCGTTCGCCCGCATTCCAGCGCGAACCCCTTTTCGGGCAAGGCGATGCGCGCCAGACGCGTCTCCACCTTGCCTACCCCGGCATCGACATCGGTTCCATCCTGCACGTTAAACCCTCGCTTTGTTTCACAATGAAACAGTCGCACTCGTTCTCGTCGTCGACCCTGTCCTCGATCTTTTGCGGCAGCGTTCCTGGGTTCCAGGTTTTCAATAAGCGGCCTTTGACCGTATTGACCCCGTTGACCTTAATGACCGGCCAACAAACGGCCAGACGGTACTGAGTTCCGTCATTACTTTTGCCCCGTCAAGAGCCGAGCCGCTCATCCAACGCAACAGCGGTCTTCAGTCTTCGGTCTTCCTTCATCCTTCTCTTCCGTTGCCTTCTGTTCAAAATGATTCCTGACGACAAGGCGCTGTTTATGCGATGGTTTCCGTCTCGATCCACTCGAGATAGGGCGGCCAGCCGTCCTGGATCGGCAGCGCGACGATCTCGGGCGTTTCGTAGGCGTGGCGGGCCTTGACAAAGGCGATCAGGTCGCCCACCCGGCTTTGCCGCGTTTTGGCGATCAGCAGAATCTCGTCGCTTTTTTCAACGGTTTCTTTCCAGCGATACACGCTGCGGACAGGCAACCGTTGCACGCAGGCCGCCAAACGCGCCTCGACCAACGCGGTCGCCAGCGCGTCGGCATCGGCCTCGTTCTCCACCGTGGTCATGACCGCCGCAACGTTCGTTTCAGCGCTCATAACGCATCCTGAAAAAGTTCGGTGGACAAATAGCGTTCGCCGGAATCGGGCAGAATCGAAACGATGGTTTTGCCTTTGAACTCGGGGTCGGCGGCCAATCGCGCGGCCACGCACGCGGCGGCGCCGCACGAAATGCCGGACAGCATCCCCTCCTCCTTCGCCAAACGGCGCGCAAACTCCATGGCCTCCTCGTTGCCGACCGTTTCCACGCGGTCGATCAAATCGAGATCGAGTACATCCGGGATGAACCCGGCGCCGATCCCCTGAATCTTGTGCGGGCCGGGCTGAAGCGGTTGACCGGCGCGCGTCTGCGTGATAACCGGGCTTTGTGCGGGCTCGACCGCCACCGACAGCATCGCCTTGCCGCAAGTCTTCTTGATATAACGCGACACGCCCGTAATCGTGCCGCCGGTGCCGACCCCCGAGACCAGCACATCGACGGCGCCGTCCGTATCCGCCCATATTTCGGGGCCGGTCGTTTCCTCGTGCACGGCGGGATTGGCCGGATTCATGAACTGCTGCGGCATGAAATAGCGGTCCGGCTCGGCCTCGGCCAATTCCTTGGCCTTGGCGATCGCGCCGGCCATGCCGAGTTTCCCGTCGGTCAGAACCACCTCGGCGCCCAGCGCTTTCAGGACCTTGCGCCGTTCCACACTCATGGTTTCCGGCATGGTCAGCGTCACCGTATAGCCGCGGGCCGCCCCCACATAGGCCAACGCGATGCCGGTATTGCCGCTGGTCGGCTCGATAATGCCGCCGCCCGGCTTGAGCACGCCCCGTTTTTCCGCATCCCGCACCATGCCGGCGCCGATCCGGCACTTGACCGAATAGGCGGGATTGCGGCCTTCGATCTTGGCCAGCACGAGCGGCCCGTCGGCCGGCACGATTTTTCTCAACCGCACCAGCGGCGTATGGCCGATCGACAACGCATTGTCTTCGAAATAATTCATGATCGTACCCCCTCTCGTTTATTCCGCCCGTTCTGTCAAGAAATTCATCCCGTCAGAGAGGCAAACACTCTATCAAGCCTTTGTAGCGGATCGGCTGTTCTCCCCCGGAAGCCAGGCGTTATGCGCTAACTCCTGCGCGGCCATACCACACCCTCACGACCCTCTCGAACCCTTTGCGCCTCGAACACGAAGGGCTTGATCCAATGCGGAAGATATAGCACAGTGCAATGCGGATGGCAAACGTTTTGAGTTCTATTCGCCGACCGCAGAGGGTCGGCCTACATCCTTCGCGTTCATTCGCGTCCATTCGCGGTTCAAGCTTTCTTGCGCTTCTTGCGCCTCTTTGCGGCTTCCTTCCGCCTTTCATTCCCTTCGTACTCTTCGTGTCCTTCGTGTTGAAACTCTTCTCCGTGTCTACGCGGTTTCTTTGCTTTACGCCGGCGGGCCGGCGGGCGGCCATACGGCATCGCTTTTTTACTCGTCAAAAGACGGCTTATACGCTATGCATCGTCCCATGAATTCATCATCAACCATAACCAACCTTCATGCGGACAAGCCGCGCGTCTTGTTTATCGCGCCGCAACCTTTTCTGGAATGGCGCGGCACTCCCTTGCGCGTCAACCATAACGTGCGCGTTCTGGCCGAGCTGGGTTACGATGTGGACCTGCTGGTCATGCCGTTCGGCAAGACGCCGGACGATCTGCCGGCCGCCG
>SLMC01000438.1 GCA_007133745.1 Kiritimatiellia bacterium | reverse complement strand
TGTCAACGACTTGCTACGTTCAGACATGAGCTTGGCGGAAGCCATGCGATGAGCGAACCAAGCCTTGCACAGCGACTGAGTGTTCCGCGCGCGGAACACTCAGCGCGTGAAGGCTGCCGTTATGCAAGGAAAGAAAATGCTTGACACCTGACACGTGTCGCGTTACATTGGCCGCATGATAAAGGGATTTCGTCATCGTGGACTGCAACGGTTCTTTACTAAAGGGACCACGGCAGGCATCCCAGCCAGGCGTTTGAAACGCATTAGGCTGATCCTCGCACGCCTGCACGCTTCCTCCTGTCCTCAAGACATGGGACTGCCTGGATTGAAGTTGCACCCGCTGAAGGGAAAAATGAAAGGAACATGGGCTGTGTCTGTCAGTGGTAACTGGCGAATCACATTCCAGTTTGATGGTACGGACGTAACCAACGTTGATTACGAAGACTATCATTAGGAGATATTGATATGAGAATGCATAATCCACCTCATCCTGGAGAGATCCTCCGCGAACTGTGTATAGAGCCTTTGGGAATATCTGTAACCGATGCGGCCAAGGCCCTTGGAGTTGCGCGCAAGACTCTTTCGGCCATCCTCAACGGACATTCCGGCATCAGCCCCGAAATGGCCATTCGACTCGGCAAGGCTTTTGCCACTTCGCCGGAAAGCTGGCTGAACCAGCAGGTTCAGTACGACCTTTGGGAAGCTGAAAAGCACAGCAAGAAGCTCCACGTCAAGAACCTTGTTGCAGCATAACAAACGGATGAACGGTATTTTTCAAAACTCGCGCGTTTTGAAAAAACCGTTGTCCGAATCGTTGGCGACTTGATCTGATAGCTTATTTGTGGTAGCTTCTTTAAGTACGGAGGTGAGTAGAATGATACTTGTTAAAGCGAGAGTCATGGATTCCACGCATTTGGAATTAGCCAGCCCCATTGCCGCCTGCCGCGGCGGCAACGTGTTCGTGGTGGTCACTGAATCGTCAAACGCGGACGCAGAGAGGCAGCAGTGGCTTGACGGCTCATCGGAGTCGCTGCGCAGCGCATACGGCGATTCTGAACCAGAATACACTTCTTCGATGGTCCGAGAGGCCAACCTAGGTTACGGCGCATGAAGGAAGGTGACGTCATCCTGACACCCCTGCCTCAGGCAGACGGCGCAACGAAACCCCGCCCAGCGCTCCTGCTTCGGGAACTACCGCCCTTTGGAGATTACCTCGCCTGCGGCATCAGCACCCAAATTCATCAGGCGGTACCGGAATTCGACGACATCATCTCGAAGGACGACGCGGACTTCGCGGATTCCGGCCTCCTTTCAAGTTCCGTCATTCGGCTCGGCTTCCTCGCCGTCTTGCCGAATCAGAGAATTGTTGGAACGATCGGCAGAGTCGCGCTTGATCGTCACGCACGCCTCCTGAAAACACTCAGCCACCATCTGGTCGCCAATCTGGATGAATCTGCCAACAAGACGAGTGGAGGCGACGTCCAATAGGCCGCGCCTCACTCGCAACGTTGGTGCGCCACGCTGGCGCACGTATCTTGCGGGGTGAAAGTCCCCGTCGTGGCGGGTCTAGCTCCCCGCTGCGTATCGCGTGTTGGGCCTCCGGCGGAGCCGGAAGGCGAACTAAGGAGGTTAAGCGTACACAGGGAATGCCGCAGGCCGTAAGGGGGACCGCAACCCCCTAAAGCAATTCAGCTTTGGAATCAGGTGTTATCAACAGGCAGACTGGACGTCATATGAAAATAACCATCACAACCCATGCCGAACAAGCTAGGCGAGATCGCAACTTTTGGCAAGCGCAGCCTCCCGATGCTCGGCTTAACGAAGTTGAGAGGCTCCGTTTAGAAGCAGGAAGGTTCCTCTATGAATATCCATCCCGACTTCGAAGAACTGTTGCGGTTAATCGAGGAGCACAGGATTGAGTACATGATCGTTGGCGGCTATGCCGTAGCGTATCATGGCTATCCACGTTTCACGAAAGACATTGATCTGTTCTTCCGTATGACCGGCGAGAATGCCTTGCGTCTCCGTCAAGCACTTGTGCAATTCGGCTTCCGCGAGGAGGATCTTCCACTCGATGCTTTTACGACAGCCGGGAACGTCCTGACTTTCGGCATTGCACCAGTACGGGTTGATCTCATTAACGAGATCGACGGGGTTACGTTCGACGAAGCACGGCCCAACGCCGTCAGGGGAAGATATGGCAACGTCGATGTAACCTTCATCGGACTGGCTGACCTCGTTAAAAACAAGAAAGCTACTCCACGGATCAAAGACAAGGGCGATGTCGAAGAGCTGGGTCAACAATAAATGAGATGCGAACAAGCCGTCAGGCGATTCAGTAAAGGCCGCGGGCCTTCAACTGAACGCCTCAACGGCGGCGTTGCGAAAACGCGAAATATCGGGAATATTCCTTAGTTTTCGCGCCTTGCCGGACGGGCGCTTAGGCGCCCAATTCTGCCAATTAATTTCTGCGCGAACCCTTGGGGGCTATTATGCTGACCGTGTTTTTTTACGAAGCATTCGAAGAAGAGGCCGAACACCTGCGGCGTCTGCTGCCGCGCGACATCAAGGCCGAATACGATTCGCGGGCGATCGGTGAAACGGATCATGAAGGGCCGCCCGCGCGTGTCGTCAGCATCCGTACGCAATCGGTGATTCCGCCCGAATGGGCCGATCGGATCGGAGGCATCCTGACCCGCAGCACGGGCTACGATCATGTGGCGCGCTATATCGGCGCTTGCGGCCAGCCCATACCCGCCGGGTATTTGCCGCTCTATTGCCATCGGTCGGTGGCCGAACAGGCGCTGACGCTGTGGATGGCGTTGTGGCGCAAGCTGGCTTTGCAGACGCGCCAGTTCGATCGGTTTTGCCGGGACGGCTTGACGGGTACGGAATGCGAAGGCAAAACGCTGCTGGTCGTTGGCGTCGGCCATATCGGCCATGCCGTGACGCGGATCGGAACCGGTTTGGGCATGACCGTGCTGGGCGTGGATAGTGCGCCTCGGCACGAGGACGCGACGTACGTCTCCATCGAGGACGGACTGGCGAGAGCGGACGCGATCGTGTGCGCCATGAGCCTGAACGCCGGCAACCGCGGCTATTTCAGTCGGGCGCGCTGGCGGCAGGCGAAGCCGGGCGCGATTTTCGTGAACGTGGCTCGTGGCGAGCTGGCGCCGGCTGACGACCTGGCCTGGGCGCTGGACGAAGGCATCCTGGTCGGCGCGGCTATGGACGTGTACGAAAACGAAGCCGGCCTGGCGGCGGCCTTGCGGGCCGGTCGGCCGCATGACGCTCCCGGCTGGGTCGCGCTGCACGCCTTGCGACAGCGGCCCAACGTGATTTGCACGCCGCACAACGCGTTCAATACGGTCGAGTCGGTCGAACGCAAAAGCCGACAAAGCATTGAGCAAATCGAGCGCTTCATGGCCACCGGCCAGTTCAAATGGAGCGTTCCTGCAGAGCTTTCCCGGGAAACATGAAACATTGGCGGCAGTTCTGGAATACCAAGATGACGAACGCGAAACGGCGGCTGTGGCCGTTCGGTCGTTCGGTCGTTCCGCCGTATCGGCCCGCACCGCCTGTCCTCGCGGCGACACGCGGGCCGCGCCATCACTTTTTCGGCGCCTACGACCGCTGTCCCTGGTCTCCGTCCGGCCGCTATCTGCTGGCCATGGAAACGGCGTTTGGACATCGCCCGCCCGCGTCCGACGACATCGCGGATGTCGGGCTGGTCGATCTCGACTATGCCGGCCGCTACATATCGCTGGCCGACACCACCGCCTGGAACTGGCAACAAGGCGCTTCGGCCCAATGGCTGCCCGATCGCGATCCGGACTGTTTCGTTTACAATCTGTTTTCCGGGTCCGCCCTGCGCTCCGTTGCCGTCAATACGCGCTGCCATGTGGAGCGGGAATACGATCATCCTGTGTACGCGCTGGCCCCGGACGGCAGCGTCGCCCTGACGCTCGATTTCAGGCGGCTGACCGCCTGGCGGCCGGACGGCGGATACGCCGCTTTCGGGGTCGGCAACTTCGGCGCGCCCGATGCGGACGACGACGGCATCCGCGTCATGGACATGGCCTCGGGCCGAACGCGCCTGCTGCTGTCGTTCCGGAGTCTGCGCGACTGGGCTTGCGACCGTCCGGACCGCGTCACCGGCGCCTACGTCCATCGACTGGCCTTCAGTCGCGACGGCGCCCGTCTGGCCTTCCTCTACGTATCCCGGTACGGTCAAGGGCCCGCGCACAGCCAGTTGCTGACCATGGCGGCGGACGGCACGGACTTGTATTGCGTGACGAGCGGTTTCGTCTCGCATTTCGCCTGGGGTCCCGACGACACCATCACCGCGTGGTGCGGAACCCCGTCGGGTCCGCAGATGGCACACCGTTGGGGTTGGGTCCGGATGCTGCAACGCGGGCTTCGGGGTCCGAACCTATCGGGCCGGATACGGCGCCGCTGCCGCGCGCGCGAGCGGCGGTACCGCCTGTTCCGCGATGGCGTCGGCTTCATCCGGGACGCAGGCGCCGACGTACTGCTGTCCGAGGGGCACCCGACCCTGACGCCTGACGGCCGCCGTTTAGTGACCGATACCGTTCCTACCAGCCGCGAACCGGGCGCCTTGCTCCTTTACGACATGGCCCTCCGCCGGGCCGGACGTCTCGGAACCTTTCCGGCGCAAGGCGACATCCGCTGCCATCTGCATCCGCGTCTGGCTCCGGACGGCACGCAGATCTGCTTTGACTCCTGCCACGAAGGAACCCGCCAAATCTACCTCATGGATATCGGATGAAGCCTCAAACCATTTTGGGGTTGCGTACGGCGTCCGCCTTAGGCTATCTTGCGGCAGAACGTCGAATCAGGCAAGGAGTATGAAACATGATTACGCGCGAGCCGGAATTTTTCCCGCCACCGGTCGGCATGCTGGGCCGCATGGGCCGCTGGGCGCTGTTCCACTGCCGCGAAATCGGGCGGGCCATGATTCTCCTGTTTCTGGCCTTGACCAGCTTGCGCTATGTCTTTACCCGGCGATCGCGCCGCGAAACGCTGGTGGACATGTACGTGTACGGCATTCGCAGTCTGGGTGTGATTACGATTGTCGCCATCTTTACGGGCATGGTGCTGGCGCTGAACACGGGCATCGCGCTGCGCGATTTCAACCAGGAAGCCAATGTCGGCACGGCGGTGATGGTCTCCATGCTGCGCGAAATGGGTCCGTTCATGACCGGCCTGATTCTAGCCGCCTGCGTCGGCTCGGCCATGGCCGCACAGTTGGGCACCATGACCGTATCCGAAGAAGTGGCCGCGCTGGAAATCATGTCGATCGACCCGGTCCGCTATCTGGTCATGCCGCGCGTGGCGGCCATGGCGGTTATGACCCCGTTGCTGACTTTCTATACCTGCATGATGGGCGTTATGGGCGGCGGGCTTGTCGCCAACACGCTGCTTGATGTCTCCTGGGGCAACTACATCGACAACGCCTTGCGATTCGCGCGGGCCAAGGATTTGTATGTGGGGTTGCTGAAAGCCTTGCTGTTCGGCATCATCATCACGATCGTCTCATGCCACGAGGGCTTTTCGGCGACCAAAGGCGCGGTCGGCGTCGGCCTGGCCACGCGCAAGGCGGTTATCGTCTCGTTTTTGCTGATCCTTTTCGTGGGCCTGTTGATCACGGGACTGTTCTACTATTGAGGGCTCCGGCATGATTCGCTTTGAAAACGTAACGAAGGCCCTAGGCGGGCGCAAGATACTGGACGGGGTCGATTTCACTGTCGAAAAGGGCGAAACGTTCGTCATTGTCGGCACATCCGGCGCCGGGAAAAGCGTAACGCTCAAGCACATGGTTCGCCTGATGACCCCCGACGAAGGGTGCATCCGCGTGGGCGATGACGCGATCAGCGAAGCGTCCGGGCAGCGGCTGGAAAGCTTGCGCGAGCGGTTCGGCTACCTGTTTCAGGGCGGCGCGCTGCTGGCATGGCTGTCGGTGCTGGAAAACGTCGCGCTGCCCTTGCGCGAGAAGACCGCGCTCGGCAACGACGAGATTGTAAGCCGCTCGCAGGACGTACTTAAACGGGTGGGCTTGGAGCAGGACGGCGACAAGCGTCCCTCGGAAATATCGGGCGGCATGCAAAAGCGGGCGGGACTGGCCCGCGCCATTGTGCGCCAGCCGGAGATCGTGCTCTACGACGAACCTACCTCCGGACTCGACCCGGTCACCTCGCGCACGATCGACGCGCTGATCGAAACCTTGCGCCGGGATCTGGGCGTAACGGGCGTCGTGGTAACCCACGACTTGCACAGCGCCTTGTCGATCGGGACCCGCATCGCCATGCTGCACGGCGGGAAAATCATCGAACTGGCGACGCCGGAAGCGTTCATCCGTTCCGAGCGCCCCGAAGTCAAGGCTTTTTTGGATTCGCAATACATTACGCGCCGCGGCGCGTGGGAAAGGAGTTCGGAACCATGAAAAAGGACGTATTCGCCAACGAGCTGACCATGGAAGTGGTGGTCGGCGTCTTCATCGTGCTGCTGATGGTGGGGCTGACCTATTTCACCTTCGTGGTCTCCGGCAGCAAGTGGGGCAAGCAAACGGAAAACATCGACGTGGTCTTTCGGAGCGTCATGGGCCTGAGAGAACGCGACACGGTCATGGTCCGCGGCATGCCGGTCGGCGAAGTCAAGACCCTGCGTCTGGAACCGAACGGGGTACACGTCAATCTGGAGGTCAGCGAGCCGCTCGACATGCGCGAGGACTACGCCATCTCCATTGTGCCGTCCTCGGTGTTTGGCGGACGCTATGTGCGAGTATACGAGGGGACATCCGCCGAGGCTCTGCCGCTGTCGTTTAGCTTTATCGGCCAGGAACCGACCGATCTGATGGACGATGCCGCCGAGGTCATGAATGCAGCGCGCAAGGACCTGACAGGCGACGGCGGCGTGATTGAAAACCTGAAAGTCGCCTCCGTCCAGATACGCGGCGTCGCCGAGCGCCTTAACCGGGGCGAAGGACTCCTGGGCGGACTGCTGTCGGCGGAAGACACGCTCTATAGCGATCTCAAAAGCGGCATTGCCTCGTTGCGAACCGTAATCGAGCGCGTGGAGAAAGGCGAAGGCGCGCTCGGCAAGCTGCTGTCGGCGGAAGACACGATTTACGCCGATGTCCAGGCGTCCATGGCATCTTTGCGCGAAATCTCGCAGCGCCTGGAAAAAGGACAAGGCATGATGGGACGCCTGCTGGCCGAAGACGATACGCTGTACAAGCAACTCGAGGAACTGCTCGACGAAGCCCGAGCCGCCTTGGACGACGTGCGCGAAACCACGCCCGTCGTCACGTTCACCAGCGTCCTGTTCGGGGCCTTTTAAAAAGAAGGGTATGTCATGGATGAACTTTTGAGAGCGCTGAAAGAGAACGCGCGCGCGTCGTCGGCCGATTTGGCCAAGATGCTGGATGTGTCCGAAGCCGACATCCGCGCCAAAATCGCTGAATACGAACAAAACGGAACCATTCGCGGCTATCAGGCCATTGTGAATGACGATCGTTTGGATATCGACCGTGTCCAGGCTGTGATCGAAGTCAAGATCACGCCCGAACGCGAGGGCGGCTTCAACCGCATCTCGTCCCGGATCGGCAAGTTCCCGGAGGTCGAATCGCTGTTTCTGATGTCGGGCTCCTACGATCTGCTCGTGTTTCTGAACGGGAAGAGCCTGAGAGACATTGCATCGTTTGTCAGCGAAAAACTGGCGACCATCGACGGCGTGATCTCGACCTCCACTCACTTCATGCTGAAAACCTACAAGGTCAACGGCGTCGCCATGGATAAGGATGCGCAGGATGAACGACTCAAAGTTTCACCGTGATTTCATCGCCACGCATCTGAAGTCCGTACCGCGGTCCGGGATTCGCGATTTCTTCGAAATCGTCAGTACGCGCAAAGACATCATCAGTCTCGGCATCGGAGAGCCGGACTTCACGACCCCCTGGCATATCCGCGAAGCGGCCATGTACGCGCTCGAGCGTGGCGCCACCGCCTATACGGCCAATCTGGGCCTGCTGGAGCTGCGCCAGCGGATTGCCGCCTATACGCGCGCATCGTTCGGCGTGGCCTACGATCCCGACAAGGAAATCCTGATCACGGTGGGCGTCAGCGAGGCGCTCGACCTGGCCTTGCGCGCCACCCTGAATCCGGGCGACGAAGTTCTGTATCACGAGCCCTGCTATGTGTCCTACGCTCCGGTCGTGCGCTTCGCCCACGGCGTCCCGGTTCCCGTCCCGACCTCGCGCGAAAACGGGTTCCGTTTGAACCGCGCCATGCTCGAAGCGCACACGACTCCGCGCACGCGCGCCTTGCTGCTGAACTATCCCAACAATCCTACCGGCGCGACGATGACCCGTGAGGACGCGCGCGACATCGCCGCCTTCGCGCGCGAGCGCGATGTGCTGGTCGTAACGGACGAAATCTATTCCGAACTCACCTACGAAGGCGACCGCTGCAGCATCGCGGCCGAGCCCGGCATGCGCGAGCGCACCGTCTTTCTGAACGGGTTTTCCAAGGCCTGGGCCATGACAGGCTTCCGGATCGGCTACGCCTGCGCGCCGCCCGATTTGCTCGAGGCCATGATGAAGATTCATCAGTACACCATGCTGTGCGCCCCGATCCTGAGCCAAAAGGCCGCCATCGAAGCCTTGCGGAATGGCGAAGCCGATCTGACCGCCATGCGCGACGCCTATCGGCAGCGGCGCAACTGGCTGCATAAGACCCTCGAGGAGATCGGCATACCCTGTCCGCGCCCGCAAGGCGCTTTTTACGCCTTCCCGTATATCGGCGATTTCGGTTTGACCTCGCGCGATTTCGCGCTCCGGTTTCTGGAGGAGGAAAACGTCGCGTGCGTACCCGGCAGCGCGTTCGGGGCCTGCGGCGAAGGCTATCTGCGCTGCGCCTACGCCGCCGATCTCGACGACATCAAAGAGGCCCTGCGCCGCCTTGCCGCCTTCACAAGCCGGCTAACGCCTTCATCGTGATCTTTTGCGGCAGCGTCATCCGGCTCGGGAAGCCGAGCCGCTCCACGGATGGCGGAGCGGACGCGCTTCCGCGTCCGGCATCTCCGGCTCGGGAAGCCGAGCCGCTCCGCGGATGGCGGAAACAATTTTTTCCCGCGAATCACGCGAAAAAAAATCCCATTCGCGCATATTAGCGCACGCCTCGCCGTAGCTCGCAGATCCGCCTGAGTCGCTCCGCTGAGATTGGGGATGAAGAGCAGACTTCCTGACCTCGGCTGAGGATTGAGGGTGTTTCCCGGAAAATGAGTTGGCACATTCTTAGTGGCATGGGCGTCCCGCCCATGGAATATATTGAGGAAACACGGGCACGATGCCCG
>SLMC01000111.1 GCA_007133745.1 Kiritimatiellia bacterium | reverse complement strand
TCGTGACGCAAAGAACCTTGCCGTCCTGGAACTTCTTGGAGAACTGCACGTTGGCCCGCAAAACGCGATACGCTTCCGCATGCGCCAGACGCGCCTTCTCGTTTGTGAACGGCTTTATTTTCTGGGGCAGGACACCGAGGACAGGCACGCCCATGTGCTTTTCCACATCGTCGATCGTCTTGACCGACGTGTCCAGATATTCCACGAAAAAGGCCAGCCCCAACCCGGCCGCCAGACCCAGCAACAAACTCAAAACAATGTTCAGCAGAATATTGGGCCTGACGAATTCAGTCAAATCGGGAACCTTGGCCATGGCCATCACCTCCACGGTGGTTCTCGGGATGTTCATTTCTATAGTCTCCTCCACATAGCGGAACTCGAGCATGTCGCGCATTTTCTTCGCTTGCTCCAGCGTCTCGACGGCTTTTTCGTATTCGCGATAGCCTTCGCCCTCGGCCGCCCGCTCCAGCGCCTTGCGCTCGTCGAGCTGAACGGTCATTTCGTCGTACTGGGCCTGAAGCGCTTCGGTCTCGATCCGCAATCCGGTCATCAGCCCGTGCAGCGCCTCGCCGATTTTTTTGGAAAGCTCGCCGATGATCGCCCGCACCTGCATAACCTCGGGATGCCGATCGCCGAACGCCTGCAGCTTCTGCTGAAGCTCGACATCCGCCTTGCGCCGCTGCGCCACCAATACGGCCAGCCCCTCGTCCCGCACAACGTGCTGGGCGGCAAAAAGCCGGTCTTCTTCGGAAAGATTCGTCAGGCGCTCGAACCGCGAGCGCTTGTCCACCAGCTCCTGGCCCACCAGGATGCGCCGCTGCTCCAGGAGCTGAAGGGTCATTTTGTCCAGAGACGTGTCCGTGCCGGCGGTTCGGCTGAGAATCGTGATTTGATGGTTCTGCCGAATCTCTTCGACTTTCCGCTCCGCCTCCAAAACGGCTTGCCGACGCGCTTCCAGCGCCTCCTTCAGCGCATCCAGCGCCGCCACTTTCTGCTCGCGGCTCCGGCTCAGATTTTGCGCGCGATACACGTCGGCGATCGTATTGGCCACCTGAGTCGCCGAAATCGGCGCGGTTTCCGGTTCGCTGCCGAGCTCGGAGACATGCACTTGAATCTCGATCAGGTTGGTGTCCCGATACTGCTGCGCTTTCATGCCGCGCGACAGAATCCGCAAGGTCCGGTCCAACTGCCGATCGGGGCCGAGCGCCGCGTACCCGTAGGCGGCAGCGAATTTTTCCGATAGATTAAGGCGTCGGATCGTTTCCTCGAGGACAGGCCGCGATTGGATGATTTCGAACTGCGTTCTGAGAAACTGGGGATCGAAGCGGATCAAATCCCGGCTGAACACGGGCACATCGGGCGTTTCCTTCTGCACTTGAACCAGCACGGAGGCCATGTAGGTTTTGCGCATGGTGAACGTGGTCGCCACCCCGGCGACCGCCACCAGAAGAAACGCGATCAGGACCACCTCTTTGCGCGAGGAAACCACGCGCCAATAGTCGAGAAAATGGAGTGTCTCCTCCGCTCCGCCGCTCTGATTCCCGTTTTGCATACGCACTAGAACTTCTTGGAAAGCTCAAGCCGCGTCGCATTGCGCTTGAACGTGGCGCCGACATCGGAATCCACATTCTCGTGCTGCTGCCTGAGCATGAGCGAGGTCGTCTCGTTGAACGCGAACGTCGCGGCGCCCCAAAGCACGATCGCGTCCTCTTCGCCGCCCCGATACGCGGGACCGGCGATTCCGGTCGGCACGGTGTCGGCATCGTAATCGCTCTGCCGCAACACGCCGCCGACATCCAGCGTCCAGCGGGCGGACAGGTCCCATTGTCCGTCCAGACCGACCGAGGCATGCGTTTGGGACACGTAGGGATAAACGCCCGATTCGCGCAGCGTGTATCCGCCCCGGACAAACACCCTCAGTCCGGGATGCGTCTCGAAGCGCAGCAACGCGTTCGCATAAGGCGCGCTGTCCCGGCCCAATGCCGAATCGTCGTAGGTCAACTCCTTGTACCCCGCCCATACGGCGGCGCGCACGCCGGCGCCAAGCGCCTTCTCAAGACTCGCGCCGCCGGACACCGCCGAAAAACCGCGCTGCAAGCCGAGCCTGCTCCTGAAATCGAACTCCTCGTAGGAACCGGTCAGGGACATGCCCAAGGTCGGGCTCAGTTGCTGCCAGTAGCTCATCTCCGCCACCCATCGATCCTCGTCCGACTCGCGCGCGACAAGACGTTCCTCGTACATTTTGATTCGGTGCCTTCCGCTCGCGCTAAGCCGACCCAGCTTGCCTACCATCCAGCGGGCGCCCAATTCGGCGCGGTTCATGGTGTAGCTGCTGTCCCTCCGATACGTCGTCCCTTCCTCGACAATGGCAGGATCATCCGTCACATTGAATCGCTCGCGGCCAAAAAAAACGAGCCGCGGCGCCGCCTGGACATCGACATTCAAACCTACATCGTGATGCAATTCGCTTTCGTTCTGGATCGGACTCGGATCCGTGCGATAGCGGTAGATCGGCTCGTAGAAGAAATTGAGCGTCAAGCGCTCGCCCCGCAAAAACGCGTCGATTCTGGGCGCAATATTGAAGTCCGTGTTGTCGTCCTTGTCGGGCAGCGAGTCGCGGTTGTCCGTGTATTCGGCCCCGACCCGGATCGACAGCGTCACGGGATCGCCCTCCCCCATCGCATTCGCATCCTGTCGCCAAACGAGCGTCACGCACAATAACGTCGCCAGAAACACTCCTATCCGTCTTGTCATCGCTTTACCCTCCTCCGGTTGCACTTGGCCAACCTGCATTCCTTAATTAAGTATAAGCAGGCTTTTTAACCCTGTTTTTCCGTCCCGTCAACCCTAATAAAGACATTTCCAGCGTTTTTTTTGGCTTGACGAACACCTGCCGAAACGGCATACGTCTCCAGTGTTAATCAGCGCCACCGGTGGAACCGGTGGTATATGACATTGACAAGGAGTTCCGCCATGCTGCCATCCGTTATCGGTCCGCTCGTTTCCAGTTCCGTCATTCAACGCCATCCGGCCAACCCTGTACTGTCGGCCAAGGACGTGCCCTATCAGGCCACACTGGTGTACAATGCCGGCATCTGCAAGTTTCAGGGCCGATATGTCATGGTTTTTCGCAACGACTTCTACGACAAGCCCGAAGGCCGACTCGCGGGCGTCAATCTCGGGCTGGCCTATAGCGACGACGGCATACACTGGACCGTGACCGGCAAGCCCTGTTTCGCCATGGGCGACGAGGAGAACATTCGGGCTTACGATCCGCGCCTGACCGTTATCGACGGCCGCTGCTACATGTGCTTCGCGCTGGATACCCGGCACGGCCTGCGTGGCGGAATCGCCGTCACGGACGATTTCGAAAACTTCGACGTGCTCTCGCTCTCCGTGCCCGACAACCGCAACATGGTCCTGTTTCCCGAGAAGATCGGCGGACGGTACATCCGCCTCGAGCGACCGTTTCCCGTCTACAGTCGGGGCGGACGCGACCGGTTCGACACCTGGCTGTCCTGCTCGCCCGATCTGGCCTATTGGGGCGACTCGCGTCTGGTGTTCGCCGTCGAAGACGTGCCTTTCGCGAACAACAAGGTCGGACCCGCCGCCCCCCCCGTCAAGACGCCGCGCGGCTGGCTGACCTCCTTTCACGCCGTCGACCTGGATCCGGATCGCGGCAAGAACGGCTGGGAAAAGACCTGGAAAAAGCGCTACACGGCCGGCATCATGCTGCTCGACCTCGACAAGCCCTGGGAGGTGATCGGCATGTGCAAAACTCCGCTGCTCGCCCCGGAAGCCCCCTATGAAATATCGGGCGGTCTCAGAAACAACGTCATCTTTCCCGGCGGCATGGTTCTGGAGGACTCCGGCGAAGTCAAGCTCTACTACGGCGCGGCCGACACGGTGGAATGCCTGGCCACCGCCCATGTGGACGATCTTCTGGCGCTCTGCACATCGCCGCGAAAGGACGCGACCCGATGAAAGCATGGGTGTGCATGGCGTTGACGGGCGCGATCTGGTTGAGTTCGTCCGGTCTCGGACCGGGCTTCGCCGACGACAAGACGCCGGAAATTTCCGATGCCGAACGCGTTCGTCAGTTGGCCACGTCCCGGGATAAAGCCGTCCGCGAACAGGCGGCGAGCGCGCTAGGCGACCGAGCCATTGCCGGAACGGTCGTCTTGACCGACCAGGATCGGAAAACACTGAACCAAGTCGTTGCCGCCGCCATCGCCGCCGCTGCTTCGCCGCGCGACCGCAACGAATCGGAACTTCAAATTCAGCGGCTCTGGAGCCTGGCGATCCCCGCCCTGCTTGACGGCATGGACCGCAACGAAACCTTTTCCTTCTCCACGCGCATGTTGACCGTCATGCGCGACGAGGCCGTCGTAAAAGCCGTCATCGAAAAAGCCCGAACCAACAAGGATCCCAACAGAAACGGACTGTACCGCTTCGCGCTCGGCGGCATGAAAGGCGCGACACGCCCGCGTATTGCCGGGCGGTCGGGCATCGACGAAGCCGAAGCCGACCGACTCTACCGCGAACTGATCGAACCGGCCCTTGAAACATTGCCTTAGCGAACGGTCCATGGATATTCCCTTCACCCGAAAAACGCTGGTCGACTGGGCCGGCGCGCAAGCGGTACGCGACGCCGAGAATCTCGTGAAGCGGGACGGCGTGCTGGACGCCGTCTACGACCCGCCCGTCGTGAAAGGCGCCATCCTCTGGAACAACCGCGCGTTGCGGACCTCGCTGCGTATTCTCCCGGACGGCAACGTCGAAAACCGATGCCCCTGCTACACCAACCGGGAACGGGGCATGGTCTGCGCCCATGTCATCGCCCTGGCGCTGACGCTGGTGCAAAGAGCCGCCGATCCGCTGCGGGAACGCAAGCATTTCGAGGAACAGCGCCGCGCATCCCGAGTCGGCGCCATCGACGAATCCCGCTACCTTCGCCGCGCGAAACCCGGCGAGCCGAACGCGCTGAACGCCGCCGTGCGCGTCATCCTGGCCCGCGACTGGGAAAACGGCTGCCGCCGCGACGCCGTGCCCGTTCTCTGCGCGCTCGAATGCCGCGGCCAACGGATGCCGCTCGATCAAGTCCCAGCAGCCACGCCCGTGGCACTCGGCAAATTCGATGAAAATCTGCTCTTCGTTCTGGAAGACATCTCCGAGGGTCCCGCGCGCGGACGACTCGATCTGACGCCATTCGATTTCGCCAACATCCTCCGCCTGCACGAAGGGCGGTCGATCGAACGGGAAGCCGGTCCGCCCGTCACGATCAGCAAAACACCCCTCGTCACCTTCCTTAAAATCGGATTGGATCCCGATACCGGCGCGCTAACGCTCTCGGCCCACACCGAGCTGCCTTTCCCGAACGAGAACGGGAACCCGCCGCTGGTTCTGGCCGCCGGCCGTCAAGTCTGGATCTGCGCCGCAAACCATTTCTGGCCCCTTGAAAACCCGCTGCCGATCCCCTACCACGCGGTCTACGAAGCTCCCGTCCGCATTCCGCGCGACAGCGTCGTCCATTTCCTGCTTCGCGAACTTCCGCACCTGGAAAAAATCGCGCGACTCGAAACCGAGTTGGCGCCCGACATGTTCGCCATCGAGCCCGGCGTCCCGAAATTCCGGCTCGCTGTCAAGGGCAGTCCGGCCTCGCTGGCCGCCACGCTCTACGCCCGCTATGAAGATATCGAGCTGGTCGCGGCCAAGCCCGACGTGCGCGACGGATTCGCCCTGCCGGATCAGGACGACCTGATGCGCTACACCGCGCGCAACACGGCTCTGGAAAAAAAAGCGCTGGCCCGTTTGGCCGATACCGGCTTCGCCGGCGAAACAGGCGACGCGCTCGCCCCTATCGTAGGCCGGCGCAACGTGCTCAACTTCCTCGGATCCCGGCTGCCGGCCCTGCGGCGGCGCGGCTGGCAGGTCGACCTGGCCGGACGGGTAGGCCCGTTTATGGAATCGCTCGATTTCGCCACGCCCGTGGTTCATGTCGCCGAATCGTCCGGCCAGGCCTGGTTCGATGTCGGTTTCGACTTCGAGGACGGACGCGGCCAAAGCCTCTCGCCCGCCGACATCCAGCTCGCCCTTCGCAAAGGCGAAGCCTTCATGGAACGGAGCGGTCGCTTTATCCTGATCGATTCCGACGCCGTCGAATCCATGAACGACGTGTTCGCCGACTGCGCCGCGGGCGAAGCGGACCAGCCCGGCCATTTCCGGCTGCCCGACATGTACGCGCCCTTCGTCAAATCCTCGCTCGACGCCCTCGACGGCGTGGATGTCGAAGACACCCCGTCGTGGCGTACACGCGCCATGCAATACAACCGTCAGGCGAAAATCGAACCCGTCGCGCTCGATCCGCGCATGGACGCCACCTTGCGCCCCTACCAGAAAGAAGGCGTCGACTGGCTGTGCTTTCTCGACAGGCACGGATTCAGCGGCATTCTCGCCGACGAGATGGGCTTGGGCAAAACGGTGCAGACCCTCGCCTGGCTCCAGTTCCGGCGCGCGCAAAGCCCGCCCGCCGAACGCAAACCTGTCCTGATCGTCTGTCCGACCAGCTTGGTCGACAACTGGGCCGAGGAGGCCGCCGTCTTCGTGCCCGACATGACCCCGCTCGTCCTGACCGGCTCCGACCGCCAGACCAAGCGGGCGCACCTGCCCGAAGCGGATATCGCCATCACCTCCTACGCCATTCTCCGCCGGGATCTGGACGCCTATGTCGAGCAGTCTTTTTCCGCCATTGTCCTCGACGAAGCGCAGCACATCAAAAACCGCTCCACCCAAAACGCCGTCGCCGCCAAAAGCCTGCGAGCCGACCGCAAGCTGGTCCTGACCGGCACCCCGGTCGAAAACAGCGTGTCCGATCTGTGGTCCATCATGGATTTCCTGATGCCGGGTTTTCTGGGGCGGCACGACAGTTTCCGTCAGAAATACGAACTGCCTATTTCCCGAGCCGATCCCGACGGCGACATCGCCCAAACCAAGTTGCGCCGCAAACTCCATCCGTTCCTGCTGCGCAGGCTCAAGAAACATGTCGCCAAGGATTTGCCCGGGAAAATACTGAAAATTGCCTCGTGCTCGCTGACCGCCGATCAGCGGCTGGTCTACGAAGAAATCCTTAAGACGTCTCGCCGAAAAATCGGCGATCTGGTCGCCGCCCGCGGCTTTCCCAGGGCCCGCATGGAAATTCTGGCCACCCTGCTGCGACTGCGCCAGGTCTGCTGCCACCTGAACCTGCTTAAACTGCCGGGACTCAAGCCGCGCTACCCGTCCGCCAAACTGGACTTGTTCTTCGAGCTGCTCGACGAAGCCATGGACGGCAACCACCGCGTCCTGGTCTTCAGCCAGTTCGTCTCCATGCTCAAAATTCTCCAAGCCGAGCTCGAATCGCGCGCCATCCGCCACTGCTACCTGGACGGGGCCACCCGCAACCGGCTCGACGAAGTCAAGACCTTCAACACCGACAAGACCATCCCCGTCTTCCTGATCAGCCTCAAGGCCGGCGGGGTCGGCCTGAACCTGACCGGCGCGGACACGGTCGTCCATTTCGACCCGTGGTGGAACCCCGCCGTCGAGGACCAGGCCACCGACCGCGCCCATCGGATCGGCCAGAAAAAAACCGTCTATTGCCTCAAGCTGATCACGCGCAACACCGTCGAGGAAAAAGTGCTCGCGCTTCAGAAACGGAAACAGGCCGTGATCGACGCCACGCTCGCTTCCGACACGGCCGTCATGCGATCGCTCTCATGGAACGACATCCAGGAGATTCTGACGCTGTAATCCTTCATTGCGGGACGCCTGCACCACTTTAGCGCCTTAATCACGCTGTCCTGCGAAAAAAACAAGAAATAGGATGCGTGATTGTTTGTGAGTGTGTGAGTACGTGAGTGTGTGAGGGAAAACTCACATACTCCCAAACCCACATACCCACACACTTGGCTTGCGGGCGGAGCCCGCCTTAGGCAAATCCAACCGGGTTTTGCGGCCATAGAAAAATCTTGCGTTTTTTTGTTGCAACACCATGCTGTTCTGGTACTTTCCCCATCTGTACAGCGCACGTGTCGCTTGTCGACGATCGGCGTTCAACTCGAAACTATCGGCAACAAACTCGCCAGCGAAAGGGAAAAAGGCATGAAAACAGCATCCATGTTTACGGCTATGATCCTGGGCATCGCTTTGCCGACACAAAACGCGCCCGCCGACACGGCTCCCGTCGCGCAGGACGCGCACGACGACACGGCTCCTTTCGCGCAGGACGAGCCGACCGATGCCGACCCCGTCTTCGCGCAGGACGCGCACGACGAAGAGGACTTAATGCGGCAAGCGCGGTCCAACACGAAATATCGGATGGGGCTTGGCGTCAATTACTGGCGGTCCGTCAAACACATTTCGCGCAATAATATCGACATAGACAGCTTTGCCTGGTTGGCGACCTGTCAGATCGTACCTGCGGCTCCCTGGAAAATTGAAGCCAACATCGAATACTTTCATGACGGGTTTCTGGGACTGGACGGCACGGCTTTCGCCCCGCAAGCTTTTGCGCTGCTCGGGTCGACGCTCTACGCCGGCGCCGGAATCGGCATCTTCTACGAGAACGGCTCATTCGATGCCGATCCGTTCTATATCCTGCGGGCCGGACTCGATTTCGAGATTTTCCCGCGCATCCATATGGACTTGAGCGGCAATTACCGGTTCGCCAAATGGACCCCTCTGGACAAGCTCGTCAAGAATATCGATGGGAACACCATAACGCTCGGCGCAGCGTTGCGTGTCGAATTCTGAGCGAAAACGCCGCGATGCCCCGTCATCGTCAATCGTCTTCCTGAGCCAGAATTTCGGCGGCGCGCGAAAGAACGGCGTCGAATTCCGTGGGCAGGGTCATGAAAAAATGGCATGTGCGGCCGGCCATGGCTTCGACTTCCTTTTGCAACGCCTGGTTGTAGGGATTCATGATCACCGCCAGGGCGTCCTGCCCGAGCAAATCGAAGATCATCACGCCGCGACGCAGCATAAAAGCCTGCGGCAACAGCGAAAACGCCTGCTTCCCGACGGAAAACGACGAGAGCGAAACGAAAGGGGCGTTGCATTCGCCCGAAACGTAAGCTACGATTTTTTCAAGGTTCTTGAACCCGCGGTGTTCCAGAACATGCAGCACGGAAACCGTGCTCGCCGAGGACGACGACATCTCCGTCAGATCCTGAACAATGCCCGAATACTCCTCTTCCGTGATTTGACGCGCCTCCGACAAGTTCCAGGCGAACGACATCTCGTCGGACATGCTGAACCCGGAACCGGCCGAAGCGGACGCCGCCGCCGTCGCGGCGGCCGGCGCCTCGGATTTCGCCTGCCGAGGCGCTTCGTCCGCCGCTGCCTGCTGCTTGAGCAAGCTCTCGATGCGAACCCGCTTGTCGGCCAAAACGGAATCCTG
>SLMC01000131.1 GCA_007133745.1 Kiritimatiellia bacterium | reverse complement strand
GTCGCCGACAAACAGGCTTGAAATGCGGGCTGCGGGCAGGCCGATGTCCTTGAGTTTATCCCGCACGAGACGCAAAAAGTTTTCGCTTTCGCAGACAATGCCGGTGCGCAGCGCCGTGTTCAGGCCCGCCAGTTCCATGATCGTGCCCTGATCCGGGGAAATCACGACCGGAAGAATGCGGTCTTTCAGACGCGGCGCCAGTGTTTTCATCTCGTCAAGATGCGAGGGGGTGGTCAAGATCAGGTCGAACTGTTCGAGCTGTTGTTCAGGGGCGGGACGGGTACGCAAGTCGTCCAAAAGAAAACGCACGACAGCGGCGCGGGTCAGGCTGCCGATCTGGCGTTCCAGAACGGACAGCGATTCCGGGGTGCAATCGATACCGGCGACGGCGAAATTCTCCAGCCGCTCTTCCTTTTCCATGATGCGCAAGTCGATCAGCGCGCGGATTTCACGATAAGAGAACTTCATGCGCTTGAGCTTGCCGAGCATGTGGTCGATCAGCACGACGGCGCGTTCCTTGCGGCCGGGGCTGACCACGTTTTGGCGCGCCGAAACGACGTATCCGCCGTCCGGCCCGGCTTCGGCAAGTTTGTCGCGGACCAGCAGCCGGTAGGCGTTGCGGACGGCGGCGACGGCGAGTCCGAGCGTTTGCGCCAGTTTGGCTTCCGGAGGCAGAGCGGCGCCGGGCGCCAGCCGTCCTTTCCGAACCCGGTCGGCGATGGCCTGAACGATTTGACGGTCGGCGGGAACAGGCCGGTTTGGATCGATGGTGATTTTCATAGCTCCACGTGCTTTCGAGTTGACTCCGTCGGGGCGCCTGCCCTTGTTCAAGGGTCGCCAAGCCTCGCTCGGCGACCTTACGGTAAAGAATGTTTGCCGCAAAAAATCACAAGAAATCACAAAATACGAATGCGACAAATGATCTATTCAGTCCTTCTGCCTTTGCAACGAACTTCATGACATCCGACCTCCGGTTGCGGGCGAAGCCCGCATTGCGTTACGAAGCTGCGGCGGCAAACCTTTTCTCGATTTCATTGACAAGGGTTTGGATGGCCACAGGTTTGAGCAGCAGAGAACAGGCCGGGTTGTTTTGGATAAGCTCCTCCATGTCTTCGGGCGGGAGATAGCCGGTGAAGAAAACAATGTCCGGTTCCGGAATGGCCTGTTCCTCGCAGTACATGCGGATTTCGTATTCGGCCCGTCGTCCGTCCATCAGCGGCATGTTGATATCCATGATCAACAGGTCGTGCCGCCGCAAGCGAAAAGCCTCGACGGCGTCGAACCCGTTGGCAGCCGTTTCGACGCGATCGTAAGGAAAATGGCTTTCGACAGCTTCTCTGTAGGCGCTCGCAACCGTTTGCTCGTCGTCGACAATCAGTATTTGTCTTGGTCTATGGCCCGGTTTTGCGGGATCGGACATGGCGTTTCCTTTCTGTTTTTGCCTATGCTTTATGCTTCAATCCTTGTGTAATGGCGCGTCGCGGAAATGTCAAGAGGCAAACGGAGCTACCTCGGCAATTATGGCCAGGGACAGCCTGAAGGCTGAACTACGAACGCCTGATTTTCGAGCATTTCGGTGTTTGCAGTTCAGGCTTCAGCCTGTTTACACACGGTTAAGTCCATAATGAGAATCGCCTGGGGCTGACCAGGCTCCTATTTTTCCGAGGGGATCACTATGCCGCGCATGATGAGGTTTTGGCAGAAGAGGAAGATCAGGAAGGTGGGGATGGCGGCGACAATGAGCGAAGCGTACATGACCGCTTGACCGCTGCGTTGCTGCAACTGGTAGAGCCAGACCATCAGGGTCCACATGCGTTCGTCCTGGCAGACCACAAACGCGAACATGAAATTCGAGTAGGCCGCCGTGAACGCCGAGAGGGCGATGACGGCGAGAATGGGCTTGGACAGGCTCATGGTCATTTGCCAGAACAGGGTCCATTCGCCGGCGCCGTCCAGGGTGGCGCTTTCGTACAGTTCGCGCGGCTGGGCATCGAAGAAGCCTTTAAGCAGAAAGATCGAGAAGCCGTTGGCCATGCCGGGCAGGACCAGGGCCGCGAAGGTGTTGAGCAGTCCGAGCTGGCGCAACATGATAAAGTTCGGGATCTGGGTGACCATGGGCGGGAAGGCCATGGTGCAGAGCAGAAAGAGCAGGATTTTATAGGTGGCCGCCATTTTGGAGCGGCTCAGGGCGTAAGCCGCGATGGGGTTGATCAGCAGGGCGGTCAGGACGGCGAGAAAGGTGTAGATGACGGTGTTGACGATGCCGCGTCCGCGAAACATGAGAAATTCGGCGACGGTCCGGTAGTTGCGCGTGACGAATTCGCGGCGCAGCGCGCCCCGGTTTTCGGAGAACCAGACGGCGTGGAATTCGCGTTGGGGCAAGGCGATATCGGCCCAGCTTTTGTAGCGGGTGTCGAGCGCGGCGTTGACGGCGTCGAGCGCACCGAAGCGTTGGGCCAGATCATCGCGAAACATGAATTCGGGACTGTGAATGCGTAGGGCATCGATCGGGATCCGGTGTTGGCGGCCAGTATCGGGCTCGGTCCAGCCGGCGACGAAGGCTTCCCAGTCGCTGGCGGCCATGCCGTCGGTCGGGGGTTCCTCGATCAGGGGCGCGTCCGCGAAGGCGGCGTAGTCGGTTCCATAATGGCGGTTCAGCATCGCGACGGCGCCGTACTTAGCTTCGAGAAAGGCGTGGTAGGCCGGTCGGGCCGACTCTTCCGCGCGCAGCCAGTGCAGAGCCAGTGTGTGGCGTGTGAATGTTTCCCAATCGGCACGCAGGCCGGGCGGCGCGTCGCGCGGGTAGGCGCGGGGCAGGCGGATGGCGTCGTACGAGGCGTACGTCGTGCCATGCGCCCGGTTGACCGCCGCGATATCGACGCCGTGTCGGGACTTGAGGAACATGCGCTTGTAGAAGCCTTCCGGCGAGACGAGCGCGCGCAGACCCCAGGGCCGTTCGTTCATTTTGAATTCGGCCAGATGCCGCATGAACGGGGTATCGGCAGGTTTTTCGCGGCGCAAGAGGTATCGTTCGGGAGGAACGGAGACGCTGTTCCAGCCGACGAATTCGGCGCCGATACGACGGTTGACTTTGGCGATATCGCTGCCGTAGCGCGCGATCAGCCAGGTTTTGAAGGCGCGCAGGCCATCGGACATGGTGCGGCTGACGGGCGTCTCCATGTATCCGGCCAGCACGGCATAGTGCGGCAAGTGGGTCTGAGCCAGAAATTCGGCATAGACCTGCGCGCGCCGATGATTGACCTTGTCCGGCGGTTCGAGCGTGTCGAAGGCCAGAGCGTCGCGATCGTAGGCGACGGCCAGATTCAGGACGCGTTCGTTGAAGAGGCCTTCCATGTGCTTGCGATAGAGCCAGGTGTCGTCGATCAGGAAGCGGGGAACCACATCGAAACGCTTGATGTCGACGCCGCTTTTAACGCTGCCGGAGATCATGAGCAGGAACGGATAGACCATAGTCACGGCGCCGAACGCCAGAAACCCGTACATGCTCAGCAGGAGCAGGCGCGTCTTCCAGTGTTTCCGTCCTACTTTAGCGATAATAGCCATTGAAGCCTTTTCGTGGTTTATGTTTTTAAACGCGAGCCAGGTCTCGCTGAACAAAGCGGCGCCAGGTCGCCGCACTCCAAAGCGCCTTCGGCGCCGATGGTTGCGGGCGAAGCCCGCTTTGCAGTTTTTATCCGTAAGTTTTGAATTCCAGATTCGAGAGAATACGCAGTTGGTGCACGGTGAAGCCGATCAGCAGGAAGCCCAGCATCCAGGCCATGGCGGTGGCTTCGCCGAAACGCAGGTGCATGTAGGCCCGGTAGAAGATGTGCAGTCCGGCCGTCTCGGTTTCAGCGGCGCCTGCGGTCATGGCCAGGATATGGGCCGAATTGTTCCAGGACTGGATGAACACGCCTATGAACTGGATAATCAGCAGCGGCTTGAGTTTGGGGACGATCACAAAGAGAATCTTGTCGATGAACGTGGCGCCGTCGATGTCGGCGGCCTCGTAGAGATCGCTCGGGATGCCTTTAAGCGCGGCCAGATAGATCAGGCAGCCGGGCCCCATGCCGGCCCAGGCCATGGGCAGGACGCAGGCGAACATGGCGGTGGCCGGGTCTTGCAGCCAGCGATAGGGTTCGGCCATGGTCAGGAACGGGATGCGATACCAGGCCGCGCGGACATGGTCGGGATCGGCGGCGATCGCGCGGGCGAACCGGAGGCAGACCATAAACAGAGCGAGTCCGGCAAGCAGGCCTATTCCCGCTGCCAGCCGCTTGCCGTGCAGGGACAGACGGCGCGCGAAGCTCGCGCCAATCCAAAGAAAGAAGCCGCCCAGCGCCCAAAAGCCGACGGCCGGGATGCGCATGATCAGCGCATTGAGCATGCCGGTATCGGTCGGTTCGTAGAACGAGCGCCAGAGATAGACGACCACTAGGCCCGTGATGACGGCGGGCAGGTAGTACAGCGTGCGGAAGACAAGCGTCCCGCGCGGGATTTCCTGCAGCAGAATCGCCAGGATAATCGGAGGCAGGAAGGTTAGGCCCACAACGAACAGGCTGTAGCGCAGCGCATTGTAGGCGGCGGCCCACCAGTGCGGGTCCCAGAGCAGGTTGGCGAAATTGTCGACGCCGACGAAAGGGCTGTCGCCCATGATGCGGTAGTCCTGAAAGGCCATGACCGAGCCGCGCAGCAGCGGCAGGTACTGCCAGAAGAAGATCGTGGCGACGGCCGGGAAAATCAGGGCGTAGGCCCAGGCGTGCTTGCGAAAATTCCATGCGCCGGTTTGGCGTCCGGTTCCGTCGGCCGAGGGCGGGACGAAAGCGCGAAACACGCGGCGCAGCAGCGCGACGAACACGACGAGCATCAGGATCAGCACGGCGCCGGCGACGCCGCGCCGCATGCGCATGCGTTCGGGATCGATGCGCCCGATCATGCGTTCGTTGGCTTCGCGCGCGCTGTCGTCCAGCGCCCGCCGCAGCAGGGCATGGCGTTCGGGCCCGGAGTCCGGCAGCGTGCCCGACAGCGCCCATTGCTCGGCTTGCTGAATCGGGCGGGTCAGAATGTGATAGACCAGTTGGCAGTTGCGTCCGTAGGGTTCGGGTCGGCCCGAGTCGATGGCGATCCTGAACGCCTCTTCCCAGCCGGGCGGGGCGAGACGCACGATATCCTCGTAGCCGAACATGCGCAGGTAGCGCGGATTGACGAAATGGCCGAGGCCGCCTTCGACCATGACGCGCGTTTCGATCTCCACCGCGTCGCGGCTGGAGACGAAGCGCAGGTATTCCCAGGCCGCATCGCGTACGACGGGATTCTCGACGCCGGCGAAGATGCCCTGCATGCGCGCGTTCAGTTCCGAGCCGCGATGGCCGTCCGGCCCGATCGGGACCGGCACGACGCCGACTTGGTCGGGATTGATCGTGGCGAAAAGCTGTTCGTCGATATAGGCCGTCTGGAAGCCGACCTTGCCCAGATCCCAGAGCGCGAAGCCGGCGGGTTCCTTGATCGCGTACCCGTAGCGGCGGCGGCCGTCGCTGTCGCGCCAGGGTTCGGTGGTCAGGCGCGTATAGAAATCGAGCGCTTTCACGCCGGCCGGCGTGTTGTACACGGCGTGCCACTGATCGTTGGCCTCGTCGTAGTCCATGATGTCGCCGCCCGCCGACCACAGGAACGAGGTCCAGAACACGGATTCGGCCGGGCCGCGTCCGAATCGGATGCCGTAGGCGCCGTGTTCGGGCCGGGTCAGCGCTCGGCAGGCGTCCAACAGATCGTTCCAGGTCCAGTTGTTGTCGGGGAAAGGCACGCCAGCCGCTTCGAGCAAATCCTTGCGATAGAGCATGACGCGACCGAGGATGCCGCCCATGGGCATGGCCCAGACTTGAACGGTGTTGTCCGGGCCGCGTCGCCGGATGACCGGCCAGATTTTCTCGTGCACCCAGAAGTCGCGTTCCGCGTCGGACAGCGCGGCCAGATAGCCGTCTTCCGGCTTGTCGAGCGGATAGAGGAACCGTTGCTGAATGTAGGTGTCCGACTGACGGAAATTGACGTACAGAACGTCGGGTGACACGCCGCCGGCGATGGCCATCAGGGGGGCGGAATCCATGCCCATGCCTTCGATGGAGAGTCCGGAGAAGCGTTGTAAATCGATTTCGACCCGGCTCCAGTCGTGGCGGCCGTAACGGTCGGGGTCGGTCTCGTAGCGCGCGCGGTAACGGTCGGCGAAGAGATCGGGGAAGCGGCGGACGAATTCGCGGACAACGGCCGATTTAGCGCGGGTATGCACGTCGGTGCGCGTGGGGTCGGGCATGTCCCACAGGCGCAGGCGAATCACAGTGGCTCCGTCGGCGCGAACGGCGACGGCGGCCGGGTCCGCTTGGACGGACGGGGTCGAGGCCAAGGCGGTCAGCAGCGCGAGGGAGGCTTTGAGCGCGGGCATGATAAGGCGATCTTTCCGAGAAAAACCCCGATGCGCGTGGCGGCCTGTCCATGTGCCGGACTTTGCCCCTTGCAGGCCGAAGGTCTGCCGCATCGCGGCCCGGGGCGTAAACCCGGGGCATCGTGGGCCGCTCCTCGTCCGTCCCGTACCTCCCGCCGCCGCGCGTCGGCGGGAGGAACGGGGCAAACAGGGTTCGCGTCGTTCGGGGGCGTTGCCCCCGGCTATGTTGCGTAACCCCTTCGGGGTTGGCGTTCCATTGATTCTAAAACGCACGTTCCTTTATCCTTCGTTTTCGCTTGCGCCGCAGGACCGACTTTTTTGGAAAGGTATGAAAGCGGTCGCGATAAGTCAAGGCGCTTGACTTTGCCGGTTTGTTGCGGTTCAATGGGCGCATGGTCGGAAAATGCACAAGCTTATGCGGACGTGTCTGTCAGGCTGCGGGATTGACGCTGCTGACGGGGTTGGCTTTGCGTGCCGCCGATATTGTGCATCTCAAGAACGGCCGGTCGGTGGAGGGACTGATTCGCGAGGAGACGGATCGGTTCGTGACGCTGGATTTGGGCGCGGGGTCCATGAAAGTGCCGCGGTCCGGCATTCTGCGTATCGAGCGAGGGGACGACGAGGCGCGGACCCGGACCCGGGAGGCCTGGCAGGAGCGGCATTGGCTGCATGTCAAGCATGTGCCGGCCGGGTTCGAGGCGCTGGCCGCGCGCATGCGCGCCTTGATGGCGGAGCGGCAGGCGGTGATTCGGCTTCAAGACGCGGCGGGCAAGGAGGAGGCGGACGTTCGCCGCATGGACGAACGTATGCAGGCGCTGCAAACGCGCATGGCGGAAGTTGCTCGGGAGCTGGAAACGCTGACCCCGGCGGCGGATGCCGCCCGCTACAATGCGCGGGTGGTCGAGCACAACCGGATCAATGCCGATCTGGCGCTGCTGTCCAGTCAACGCGAGGCGCAGGACAAGCGGCGCAACGATGCGCTCGCTCGCATCCATGCCTATCGGGACATGGCGCTGGCTTTTCGGGCCGACTATACCGAACAGGCGAAGCGGTCGGCGAGCGAGTCGGGCGCACGGTTTCTGGCGCGGCTCGCGAAAAGACTGGAAGCGTTCGAGAGCGAGTTTTCCGCGGAGGACATCAAGGCCGAGCAGGAGCCGGGCGGCCTGGTGGTCACGGCGGTGATCAACGGGCGGACGCATGGCCGGTTCATTGTGGACACGGGCGCGGGGATGGTGACCTTGACCGAAGCGTTCGCCGATAAACTCGGGTTGGACTGGCGCCGCGCGCCGGCGGGCCGGGCGACGCTGGCGGACGGCCAGGTTGTCGAGGCGCGCTATCTGACGCTGGCGTCGGTGCAAGTGGGCGGCATGCGCGTGGCCGACGTGCAGGCCGCCGTGCTGCCGTCAACGGCGCAGCAGAATGTCGACGGGTTGCTGGGCATGAGTTTTCTGCGCCATTTCCATGTGTCGCTGGACGGCCGGACCGGCCGCATCGTGCTGCGCGAATTCGCGCCGCGCTAGCCCTCTTTTTTGTCACCGGTCGGCGAAATCCGGCTCGGCGGAGCGGACGCGCTTCCGCGTCCGGCTATTCCGGCTCGGGAAGCCGAGCCGCTCCATCTCGGCGGCGTAATCCGGCTCGGGAACAGGCGTCGCTAAAGCTATGCCCGGTCAAGAGCCGAGCCGCTCCACGAACGCACGAACACACGGACGCACCAACACACGAACGCACGCCCTTGCTTCTATGGTGCGCCCTTCAGGGTGCGGTCGAACATCATGTCGATATCGACGAGGGAATAGACGGTGGGGTTGAAGTTGCCGAAGCGGTTGTAGACCGCGGTGTTGACCGCTTCGCTGACGGTATAGACGAGCGGAACCTCCCGCGAGACGATGTGCTGGAATTCGGCGGCCAGCCGCAGCCGTTCGTTGAAGTCGGGCGTGCGCTGGGCTTGCGAGAAGATGTCGTTGATGCGCAGTTCCCAGGGATAGGCGTGGGCGTCGTCCTTCTGTTCGGGATTCCACATGTGCAGATTGCCGGACGTCGGCCAGACGTTGCGGCCGCCGTTCATCGGGTCGCCGAATCCGCCGGTCAGTCCGATGATGATCGCTTCCCAGTTGTATTCGCGCACGAGCCGTCCGACCAGGCTTGAAAAAGTGAGCTGGACGAGTTCGATGCGAATTCCGACTTTAAGGAGATCCCTGCGCATCAGGCTGACGATCGCGGCGTAGTCGGGGCTGTCGGCGTAGGTGTTGACGACGAATTCGACGGGGCGTCCTTCGGCGTCCTGGCGAATGCCGTCGCCGTTGCGGTCGGTCAGATCCATGGTGTCGAGCAAGGCGCGGGCGGCGTCGAGATTGAAATCGTATTTGACGACAGGCAGATCGGGAAAGCGTTGATTGTCGCCGGTATAGTAGAGGGCGTTGGCCTCGCTGACGGGCGAATGCTGGATATAGGCCTGATCGTTGAAGACGATTTTGCGGATGGCGTTGCGGTCGATGGCGTGGGCGATCGCGCGGCGGAAGCGCCGGTCGCGGAACCAGGCCAGCTTGTGCGGGGGCACGTAGGGTTGACCGGCGGCGTTGGCGCGCGGATTCTGGTTCAGCACGATAAAGCGCGTGCCGGTGGAGGGGCCGCGCCGATAGACGGTGTAATCGTCGACGATTTGCTGGCGGAACATGTCCTTGAAATCCTTGCCGGGCACGGTGGCCGTATCGAGGCGGCCTTCCTTGAAGGCGTCGCGGGCCAAATCCGAACTGCGGATGATGCTGTAGACGATGCGGTCGATGTAGGGCATGCGGTCGCCGAATGTGTTGAAGCGGAAATAGCGAGGATTGCGCGCGAGCACGATCCGTTCGCCATCGCGATAGGACTGCAGCGTGAACATGCCGCTGCCGACCACGTCGCGCGGATCGGTCGATTTGTCCCACATGTTGTTGAAGCGTCCGTCGTCCAGTGCGGACTCCAGCGCGTGCCGGGGATAGATGTTTTGGCCGAGCGTGTCGAAGAAATAGGCCCAGCGGTAGGGCAGGGTGTAGCGG
>SLMC01000413.1 GCA_007133745.1 Kiritimatiellia bacterium | reverse complement strand
TGGCGATTGGCATTGAGAATCCTTGTATGTGAGTGTGTGGGTGTGGGAGTGTGTGGGGAAAGCTAGAACTGGACGGCAGGGTTGATCGTTCTCATCCTCACATACTCACACACTCACACACAGGGCGCGCGGGGAAACCATACGCTTTGAATGGGGCTTAACTAAGCGCCGTTCGGGTTAGGGGCTACTGATCACTGGCGACTGATTACTGCGGATTGCGGGCAAAGCCCGCCTTACAGGAGGAACGGATGAATTCATGGTTGCGAAGAGCGGTGTTGCGGAGTTTGACATTGGGGTTGTGCTGGACGCATGTGTTGGGGCAAGGGCGGGAGGCGAATCGGCTCGAATTTCTCGAAGGCTTCGCCTGGGGCGACCGCGCGGCGGCGCTGAAGGACCTGGCGCCGAATACCGAAGATTTCTTTTATTATCACTGTCTGCATCATCAGTTAAACGGCGACCGGGCGGCATTCGATCGCACGATGACTCAATGGCTCGCCCATAACCGCGAGCGTTGGAACGATCGCATGCGCGAAATGCGGCGACGTCAAATGCTGCTCGATTTCGACCGGCAGCCCGACCGGACCTGGACATTTCTGCGCGAGGATTTTAACCTGACCTTTTCCCATCGGCCCCGTCACGAGCAGCGTTCCCGTCGCTATCCGTCGCGGATCGATCCCAAACAGTACGGGTTTGACGCATTCATGAAAGAGGCTTCGGGGCCGCAATTTCTGGACCGGCTGACCTTGCGCGGTCTGGATCTGGCCATGACGCGTTCGTTGTCGGGCGAACAGCGTCGGGCGTTGCTGGGTCGGCTAACCCGCGCAGACTATCCGGGGCTGGTCGAGATGGTTCTGGCCGACCTGGAGACGAAAGACAGTCGCGGATTCGGGCATCATAACGTGCATCGGCTTATGACGAAAGCGCAGTTGGAGGATTTGGGTCGACGTCGGCCTGCACTGTCGAGCGAGGATGCCTACGTGACCGAACGGCTGCTGCGCATTCCCGTGCCGGACGCCGATTTGGCGCGCGACCCTGAGGCGGCCGCAGGCTATTACAGCGACCTATGGGATTTTGTGCGCACACTGGGGCCTGCGCACAATTCGCTCAAGGCGTCCGTGCTCCACAGTTTGCTCGACTATCGGCAGCGACAGGGCGTGTACGACGAAACGTTGTTCCGTCAGTATCTGGCGTTGCCGCGCCGTGTCGCCTACCTGCCTAGAGCCCAACGGTTGCAGTGGCAGCGGCAACGAGTCGATTGGGTGAATTTCAGCTATCGGCCCCAGGCCGGCATCGTGTTGCCCCCGATCGGCAACGAGGAACCGCTGGTGCGCGACTACCTGATCGAGCTGTTGCGAACCCGGCCCGATCCTTCAGGCTACAGCGAGCATTTCGAGACGCGCTGGCTCGATGCGGTGTTCGCCGAAAGCAAGATCCTGCACGGCATCGGCAAGCCCGAAGACTGGTCGTCCCGTCTGACACCTGCGGCCTATCGCGCCCTGCTCGATCGGGTGGATCTGAATTTCGCGCCGGGCAATCCGTCCCGAATCCGGCCGGGCGATCCTGTGACGCTGCAGGTGGACGTTAAGCGAGTGGATCGGCTGCTGGTGAAGATTCATGAAATTCAGACGTTCAACTATTACACGACGCGTCGCGCGCCGGTGGATCAGGCTGTGGAACTGGATGGCCTGATTGCCGCGCACGAGCGCACGCTCGAAGTGGCGGCCGATCCCGGACGTCGGATTCGGCATACGCTGGCCTTGCCGGAAATTACGCGACGCGGGGTGTATGTGGTGGAGCTGATCGGCGGGGGCGTCAGCTCGCGCGCGCTGCTGCATGTCGGACGCCTGGAGGCGATCGCCCAGCCGGTCGCGTCCGGATTGGCGGCGATGGTTCTCGACGATACGGGCCGGACTGTGAAGAACGCCGCTATCTGGCTCGATGGCCGCGAGTTCGAGGCCAACGAGCATGGGTTGATCCTGATACCCTTTTCGGAAAAGCCCGGGCCGCGCTTTGTCGTGTTGCGCGATGGCGACTTCTGTTCGCCGGACACGATTGTTCAGCCCGATGAGGCCTACGTATTCAATGCCGGCATTCATCTCGATCCGCAGAATCTGCGGCGCAACAGCGTGGGCACGCTGATGCTGAGGCCGGATTTGCGCCTGCACGGGATGCCGCTGGATCCGGCCCTGCTGGGCGAGGTTCAGGTGACGCTGGCTTCGACGGATGCGCAGGGCGTCCGTTCGGAACGGCGGTTCAGCGCCGAATTCGCGCGTCATGCCGAATGGGCGCGTTCGTTTCATGTGCCCGACAATCTGCGAAAACTGGAGGTGGCCGTCGAGGCCAAGCTGAAACGGCGCAGCGATTTGGAGGAGATCACGCTGAGCGATCACTATGCGCTGGATGTCAATTCGGCGCGTGCGCAAGATACGCTTCGTCAAATCTTCGCCGTCCCGACAGCGGACGGCTGGTTCGTGGCGGTACGGGGCCTGAATGGCGAGACCGCTCCCGATATGGCTTTGAACATGGAGTTTTATCATCCCGGTTTTACACAGCCGGTCCGCGCGCAAGCGACCACGGACGCTCGCGGACGGGTTGCGCTGGGGCCGCTTGCCGATTTGTCGCGGATCGTGGCCACCGGTCCGGACAATCTGCGGCTGGACTTGCCGCTTGCCGTCGGCGCGACCGTCTATCCCGAGCGCATGCATTTGACGCCCGGCGAATCCGTTTCATTGCCTTATCCCTATGCCCGAACACGCGGACTCGGGGCGCTGTCCCTGTTTCGCACGCATAACGACAAGCCGATGGCCGATGTCTCGGACAAGGCCCGGATTGCCGACGGACAGGTGGTCCTTACGGGGCTGACGCCGGGCGAATACACGCTGAACTTGCACCGGCCCGGGGCGCGTGTCGTTTTGGAGGTGCGCGAGGGCGAGGTACGCAACGGATTCATTCTGGGTGCCACCCGGCGTTTGCAGCAATCGGGCGTGCGGCTGCCGTCGGTCGCGGGCATTCGAACGGGGAAGGGCGAGGCGACGGTTGCGCTGCGGCATGTTACGTCCAGCACGCGGGTCGCCGCGCGGCTCTCTCGTTTTGGCGGGCCCGGCGCCGAGTTTCCCGAAGGCCAGGGGTTTACCGAGCCGGTCCATCGTCGCATGCTGCCGTTCTATGCTCAATACGCGAGCGGCCGCAATATCGGCGACGAATACCGGTATGTGCTGGATCGGCGACTGCATGCGCGGTTCGCCGGCTCGCTGCTCGAACGGCCGGGCCTGATCCTCAATCCTTGGGAATTGCGCGAGACGGAGACCGATCAGGAACGGCTCAAGGCCGACGAAGCCTACCGCGCCGACCGTCAGCGCATGTCCAGGCATGCGTCTCGGCCGTCTCCTAAGGTGGCGGAGTATTTACGGCTAGGTCGGCCGGGCGCATTAAGGGGTGAGCCTCCGCTCCTCGATATCGGTTTCGATTTTCTGCCGCAGGGCAGTGTCTGGCATGTCAATCTCCAGCCGGATGCCGACGGCACGGTGCGGATTCCGCTTGGGAACGGAGACGAACACACGGCGCTGGACGTGGTGATTGTCGACCGGTTCGGAACCAGCCGCACGCGCCATCTATTGCCGGACCGCGAGATGCAACCCCGCGACGCGCGCCTGCTGAGCGGCTTGAATCCGGACGCCTCGTTCAGTCGACAGAAAACCGTGCAGGCGATCGGGCCCGGTCAGCCGGCCGTTTTCCCCGATGCGGCGACCAGTCGCTATCAGGTGTTCGGCACGTTTGCGCAGGCGTTCGATGTGCTGCATACGCTGGGCGGTCATGCCGATCTGAAAACGTTCGCGTTCCTGAAGGATTGGTCCGGCTTGGACGAGGAGCGCAAGCGCGAACTCTACGGCGAACATGCCTGTCACGAGTTGCATTTGTTTCTGTACATGCGCGACCGCGCCTTTTTCGATGCCGTGGTGCGTCCGTATTTGCTTCACAAGAAGGACAAGACGTTTGTGGACCGCTGGCTGCTCGAGACGTTGACCCCCGAAGATACGCGCCTGGACCGATTGCAGCGGCGCAATGCCCTGGAGCTGGCGCTGCTGGCGCGCCGGGGCGGCGATGCGGCGGCCATTCAGGCCGCCATGCGCGAGGTTTGGGAACTGCTGCCGCCCGATCCCGAAGCCTTTGCGCGCCGGGTACGCGTCGCGTTGCAAACGGCGGACTTGGACGAAGCCGTCGCCCAGGCGCGCGAGGAAGTCCGGGAAAGGGCCAGGCGAGAATCCGAAACGCTTCGGAGCATGCCCGGCGCCCGACCGGCCCGACCCGCCGTGGCTACGGAAGCTGTGATGGACGCGTTTTCGCCGGCTCCCGCCGAATTGGATGCGGTTGCCATGCTCAAATCGCCGGTTCTCTCTTTGCGCGAAGAGACCATAGATGAACCTGGAATCGGAGAGGACCGGGCGGTGATGCTGATGGATGCCGAGGGCATGGCGGATCCGTTTGGCGGCGTGGTTCGTCTGTACCGGGCGCTGCCCAAGACCAAGGAGTGGGCGGAGCGCAACTACTGGCGGGTACGCGTGAAGGACGAGACGCCCGACCGTGTGGCGGTCAACCGTTTTTGGCGGGATGTGGCTGCCGGAGCGGAGGTGTCGGCGCATATGCTGGAGGCGCACGGGTCGCTGACGGAGACGCTCGCGGCGCTGGCGTTTTGCGGGCTGCCGTTCGAAGCGGTTGAACCGGAAGAGACGCTGGAGGGCGCCCGTCTGTCGCTGACCGTGCGGACGCCGGCTCTGCTGGTGGCCGAACAGATTCTGCCGGCGGCCCTGTCGAAGGACGATCGGCCGCTGCTGCTTTCCCAGCAATTCTATCGGCCGGACGATCCGTACCGGTTCGAGGGCGCGGAGCGCATCGAGAAATTTGTCGCGGGCGAGTTCGTGCGTCGAACCGTGTACGGCGCGCGCGTAACGCTCACCAATCCGACGGCGTCGCGACGGCGCCTGAACGTGCTGCTGCAGATACCGCAAGGGGCGATGCCTGTTCGCAACGGGTTCTATACCGACGATGTTTCGATGCTGCTGGAACCGTACACGACGTCGAAAATCGAATACTTCTTCACGTTTCCGGAATCCGGGACGTTCATGCAGTTTCCCGCCCATGCGGCGGCCGACGAGGCCATTGCGGGCCGAGCCGATCCGCGAATGTTTACCGTCGTGGATGCGCCGACGGAAGTGGACAAGACCTCCTGGGGCTGGATCTCGCAACATGCGTCCGCCGCCGACGTGCTGGACTATCTGGGCCGGCATAACGTGCGGCGTTTGAATCTGGACGAGATGGCCTGGCGTCTCCGGGATCGCCGCTTCTTCGAGCAGGCGACCGATCTGCTGACCGCGCGCGGCCACGTGCAGGACACCGTGTTTTCCTACGCCATCCATCATCGCGATGCCGAGCGCGCCCGCATCTGGCTGGCGCGCAGCCGGGCACGGTTCGGGGTGGGGCCGGTCTTCGCGTCGGCGCTGTTGACTGTCGAGCCGGTCGAGGAAAAGACCTACGAGCACCTCGAATACGATCCGCTGGTCAATCCGCGCGCGCATCCGGTCGGCGACCGGCGCATCATTCTCAATGCCGCGCTGAACACGCAGTATCGCGCTTATTTGAGGACCGCCCTTTATCGCAACGCGTTGGATGCTTCCGAGCGGCTGGCGCTGGTGTACTATCTCCTGCTGCAGGACAGGCTCGAAGAGGCCGGCACGCATCTGGCCCGTATTCGCGAGGCGGACCTTCAGGAAACCTTGCAGGCGGATTATCTCAAGGCCTGGCTCGCGTTGCGCCGTCTGGAACTGGATCGGGCCCTGGCGCTGGCGCAGCCGTATGCGGAGCATTCCGTGCCGCGCTGGCGTGCACGGTTCCGGGCCGTGATTCAGGCGGTACGCGAGGCGCGCGGCGAGGCAGTCGGTCAGGATGCGGACGATCCGACCCGGCAGCAGGATATGGATCGGCATGCTGTGGCCATGCCGTCGCTGGAGCTGCGTGTCGAGTCCGGCCGTCTGATGGCCGCCGCCCACAATCTCAAGCGGGCAACGCTCAATCTCTATCCCATGGATATCGAACTGCTGTTCAGTCGTCGCCCGTTCCTGACCGAACGCGGCGCCGACTTCGCGGTGGTGCGTCCGGCCTTTGCGCGCGAGGTGGCTCTGCGCGGCGACGGCGAGTTGGAGCCGGTCGCGTTGCCGCCCGACTGGCGCGACCGCAATCTCATGGTGGAACTGGTCGGTCAAGGTCAACGCGCGAGCGCGGCCTGGTACGCCAACCGGCTGCGCGTGCGCCGCATGGAAAGCTACGGCCAGATCGAGGTGCGTTTGGCGGACGACAACACGCCGCTGCCCAAGACCTATGTCAAGGTCTTCGCGCGATCCGTGGACGGACGGGAAAGTTTCTGGAAGGACGGCTATACCGACGTGCGCGGCCGGTTCGATTACGCGTCACGCAACGACCGCAAGCCGGAGGAAGCGAATGAATTCGCCATTCTGATTCTGCATTCGGAGCACGGCGCCGAAATCCGTACCGCCCGTCCGCCCGCGCGGTAGCGCCGTTCCGGCAAGAGGCGCTGTTATGAACAAAAGGCAAAGTAAGCGCGTGGAACGTGGAGTGTAAAACGTTGAACGTGCGTTTGTGTGTTCGTGTGTTGGTGCGTCCATCCGCAATCTGCGCATGCTGAAGGATGAATTCGTGGAGCGGCTCGGCTGCCCGAACCGGGTGTGCCGGACGCGGAAGCGCGTCCGCTCCGCATGGAGGCTTGCGTTGGATGGAGCGGCTCGGCTGCCCGAACCGGAAAGCCTTTTCGGGCGTGTTTTTTACGCTGTTATCTACGCAAACTGTTCTTTGTCGGTTGACAGGCGGTCGGCGCTTGTGATACTCGAAACTCATTGTTTTAGAAACAGGAGATTGCCATGATCATCCACATGTCGAGAAACGCCGAGCCTGCGCACGAGCAGGCGGTGTTCAAGCGCATTGAAGCCAAAGGCCTGAAATACGAGGTGATTCACGGCACGACCGGTACGGACGTGATCGGGGTGCTAGGCGATTTGAGCGGGGTTGAGGAAAGCTACTTTTCGGAGTTGGACGGCGTCGAGAAGGTCATACGCATATCCAAGTCCTACAAGCTGATTGCGCGTCAGTACGCCAAGGACGGCCAGGTCCGCGACAAGGAGACCCGCGCGATACGCGTGGGGGATGCGACCATTGGCGGCTCCGAGCTGACCGTCATGGCCGGGCCGTGTTCGGTCGAGAGCCGCGAACAGGCGCGAGCCGTTGCCCGTTACGCGCGCGGGATGGGTGTGCCCATCATGCGCGGCGGCGCCTACAAGCCGCGCACATCGCCTTACAGCTTTCAAGGCATGGGCGCCGAAGGCTTGGCCATACTGGGCGAGATTCGCGAAGAATTCGGTTTGAAAATCGTGACCGAAGCCACGGGCCAGCATCGCCATGTCAAGCCGGACGGAACCCAGGAGGATCGGACCGTGCTGGAAAATGTCGTGGCGTTCGCCGATATCGTTCAAGTGGGCGCGCGCAACATGAAATCCTACGGATTCCTCCAGGAATTGGCCATGCTGACGAGCGAAGAACAGACGCCGGTCATGCTGAAGCGGGGAGAATCCTCGACGCTGGAGGATTTCCTGCTGGCCGCCGAATACATTGTCGCCAACGGCAATCCGAACGTGATGCTGTGCCTGCGCGGCATACGCGCGTTCGAGGAGAGCAAGTTCCAGCGCTACACGGCGGATATCGGCGCGATCCCCGTCCTGAAACGGGAAACGCATCTTCCGGTGATTTTCGATCCGTCCCATTCGACCGGCTACCGACGCAATGTGGAGGCGGTCGCTCTGGCCGCCGTGGCCGCCGGCGCGGACGGATTGCTGATCGAAACCCATGGCGATCCGACCCGCGCGCTTTGCGACGGCGAGCAATGCGTGACGGAAAGCCAGTTGCGCGCGATTCTGCGCAAGGCGAACGCCCTTCGAGAGGCGTTGCGGCAAACAGGCTGAAAATTGCCTATTGTCTTTTTCGGACGTCGGCGCTATCTTTCCTTTTGTGTTCGCTGTCAGTCCAATATTCCGCATCCCTACGGGATGGCGCTGTTTAGTGTTTAAACTGTTCCGTCTTAGGATGCGATGCATATGCGACGTGTCCTTTGAAATCTGAGATTTGGGATGCGGGCGTAGCCCGCCTTAGGTATTGTTAACAGCATTAGCAGGAGTTAACCATGAGAAGAAACATTGTGTTGGCGTGCGCGGCTATGGTTGTTTTCGGGAGTGGCATGAAGGCGCATGCTCTCATCAACCCCAATTTCACGCCGGTCCATCTGTTGAGATCCTCGGAGCTTGTTTTGCTGCTTAAATTGGATGCGCCGGACGACAAGAATCACTGTCGGGCTCAGGTTCTGGAATCGCTGGTACCCAGGAAGGCTGTCAAGGATCAGTCTTTTGTTCTGGATTTAACCTATATGCGCGAGCATCAGCTTCCCCATTTCAAAAAAATTCTCGAAGCCCATGGCGATGCGCCCGTAATGTTGTTTTCCGGAAAGGGCGAAGACGAAGAAGAAAAAGGGTTTTTGCAGATTTTGGGGCAATGGATCGAGCTTGAAAAAGGCGAGAAGGAAGGCGTATGGGAAGCGCTCAGCCTAGATGCCAGATCGGGTGCCGAGGGTAGCATGGGTATGGATGCGACTTGGGCCGGCGGGACGGACATGCTGATCAAGGTGGTCAAGCTGTTGCTGGAGCACCCCGACCTGGATGTGCCGTCCACGGGCGGGACCGGTTGGGAAAACCACGTGAAAATCGACAACGTACCCGGCAAAATCCACCTTATGCTTTCCGTCGATACGGCGTGCAACGGCGAAAACGCTCTTTTTCTCGGCGCCGAGCAGGGCGATCGGCTGTATGTCTGGAACAAAGAAAAACAGACGTTTGCGAATGTGGCCGCCGAGCGGGGGCTGAGTTCGAAAACACAGGTAGCGGCCTGGGGCGATTTCTCGGGCAATGGCCGGCTCGATCTGGCTTCATGGGACGGAAAAGGGTTGACCCTGTGGACGCAGGGCGAGGACGAAAAATTTTCGGCGACGCCGGTCAAGGACGGCCTGCCGTCAGAGGCCTGCGTGTCGCTTCAGGCTTTGGAAGTCGGCGTGAAGGGCAAGGCGGGTCTGCTGTGGGGCTTAGCGAACGGGGTCGCGCTGGTCATTCCCGATGCGCAAGCGCCCGGGGTCTTCACCTCGCGTACGCTTGAGGCCGATGCCGACGCGGTTAAAGCCATGGGCCGGGCCGCTCAGGCTCTGGCTGGCGACCTTACTGCTAATGGCATGCCCGATATCATTGTTGTCGGAGAGACGGGCGGCCTTTTCTTTGAAGGCAAAGCCGTCGGCGCGTTTGAAAAAGGACGCGCCTGTCCTGTTTCCGGCGGCGAGAAAACCGCTGGCGCGTTTTTTGGCGACTGGAACGCGGACGGCCTGTTGGATGTGTTT
>SLMC01000238.1 GCA_007133745.1 Kiritimatiellia bacterium | reverse complement strand
TATTCGAGTGGCTCCTCGAGCACATGGGCGATTTGCCCCTCCCCCGCCAATCTCGCCCGCGCGCGAGTCCCGACCCGCTAACTGTCGCGGTTTAAGTTGATACCCAGAGCTTCACGCTAAATCCGCTATCCAACTTATCCTTGTGACAGCGCTACACAGCCCCCCACCCTCACGCGCCGCGATGCAGGGCCAAAGCACGCTGATAAAGATCGACATAGGCGCGCGCGGAGGCGTCCCAGGAGAAGTCCCGGCTCATCGCTCTGCGCTGAATTCCAAGCCAGCGCGCTTTATCAGCGTATGCGCTCAACGCGCGTTGAAGCGCCGCGACAAGTGCCTCCACCGTGTACTCGGAGAAGACGAACCCATTGCCGCGCTCGGATTGCATATCCGCATCGACCACGGTATCGGCCAGCCCGCCGGTGGAACGCACCACAGGCACCGCGCCATAGCGCATCGCCGTCATCTGCCCCAGGCTGCTCGGTTCGGAGCGGCTCGGTAACACGAAGGCATCCACGCCGCCGTAAATCTGCCGGGCCAGACGCTCGTCGAACTTAGCCCAGATACGCACATTTTGGGGATAGCGATCCTGCAATGCCTGGAACCGCGCCTCGTAGGTCGGTTCGCCGGTGCCGAGCATCACAAACTGCACCTCCCGTTGCGCGATTAGCGTCTCCAAAGCCGAGAGCAACAAATCCAGCCCTTTGATCTCATCCAACCGGGCGACGGTGCCCAACAGCGGCGTCTCCAAGCTGGCCGGGAAACGCGCCTCGCGTTGAAAGGCGGTTTTGTTGACCGCCCGCATCTTGAGCGAGTTCTGATCATACGTCTGGGTCAGCGCGGCGTCTTGAGCGGGATTCCAAAGCTCCACATCAATCCCGCTGAGGATGCCGAACAGCCGATCCCGGCGTTCCTGCAACAGCGAATGCAGCCCCATCCCCATCTCCGGGGTGAGAATCTCCCGCGCGTAAGTCGCGCTGACGGTGCTGACAAGGTCGGCCCGCGCGATGCCCTGCGCCATCCAGTTGACCTGGCCTGGCGGCTCCACTGGCAGATGCGACAGCTTGTCCATCTGGGCATAGGTAAGGATCAATCGCCCGCACACGCCCTGATAGGCCAGGTTGTGAACGGTGAAGAGAGTCGCCATATCCCGGTAGAGATCGAGCTTCCGCCCGCAGAGGTCGAGCCACGCGGTGACGGGCGCGGTGTGCCAATCGTTAGCATGGATCAAATCCGGCACCCACCCCAGGGACTTGATGGCGGAAATGACCGCCTTGGAGAAGAAGGTGAAGCGCTGCGGATCGTCATTGAAACCGTAGACCCGCTCGCGGTTGGAGAAATACTGGTCATCCCAAATCAAGTACACCGGGACATCGCCCATGTGCGTTTCCAGAACATGCGCGCGATTCTCATCACCGCGCCCGACGGCTACGGGCACGCTGCCCACGCGGGTGAACTTGAAGTCTCCGCTGCGGATATGTCCATAGCGGGGGATCATCAACCGCACATCCAAATCCAGCGCCCGCAAGGCTTTCGGGAGCGCGCCGGCCACATCGGCCAACCCCCCCACCTTAGTAAATGGCGTGGCCTCAGCGGAAAGGAAGAGTACTTTGATTTTACTGTTCATACGCACCTCGCACCTAGTCAACGATTGCACCCATTATAGCCCACTTCGTTGAAACGGCAACGACCTATTATATAATACGTCAGGCGTCAAACGTGATGCGTCAAGCGTCAAAACCACAATGACGTTTGACGCCTGACTTTTTACAACCCATATTTGCAAGGAGACAATTATGCAGCACAAACGGTGGTATCGACTAGGGTTAGCCCTCGCTCTGAGCCTCGCCTTGTTAGCCTTCTGGCTTATCGGCCAACGCCCGCCCTCGCAGGGCGCGCCCCCCGCCCCGGACTGGTGGACGCCGGGGAATGTGGTCATCAACGAGGTGGCGTGGATGGGCACCGTCAGCAATTGGAGACACGAGTGGATCGAACTGCACAACCCAGGCCACCTGACGGTGTCTGTGGAGGGCTGGCGGCTGATCACCCTGGATGGTATGAACATCCAGCTGACCGGAGAGATCGCGCCGCGTGGATATTATCTGGTGATGCACAGCGATGTCACCATCTCGGATATTGTTGCCGATGTGGTTTCGTCCTTCGCACAGGGGAATTACCTCCTCAACGACGGCGAAGCCATCACCCTGACCAACGCGCTGGGCGAACCGGTCGATACGGCCAACGCCCCTGGCGGGACGTGGCCCGCCGGCACCAACAGCCCGAAACACACGATGGAGCGCATCGACCCGCTGGCCCCCGACACGCCCGACAACTGGGCCGACAACGACGGCGTCATCCGCAACGGGCACGATGCTGACGGCAACCCTATCAACGGAACACCGCGCGCGACCAATTCCGCGACCGCCCCACTCCACGCCACACGCGCCGATCTCGAAGTCAGCCTATCAGGCCCCGCCGAGGTCATAGCCGGAGATACCGTGAGCTACGTCGTGAGCTTGATCAACTATGGCGGCCATGTCGCTGCCGGGACTCAACTAACCAAGACGCTCCCCCCAGTAGCCGAGTTCCTGTACCAAGAGAGCGCGTTCACCTTCACGGAGAGCGCGCCCATCCTGCTCTGGGAATTGGGCGATGTGCCCACAGCGGTACGGCATACTATCACCATAACAGCACGCATCACCGACAGCGCACCGGGGGGAATCCTCACCAGCCCACTCACAGCCACGACGGTGACAACGGAACCTTATCAACTTAACAACATCACGGCTTGGATTGCCTATGTGCAACCCTTACTCCCCAATCTGGAGGCCGGCAAAACCGGGCCGCCCACCATCGTCGCCGGCGAGCTGATTACCTACCACCTGTGCCTCACGAACACGGGGCGACTCCCGGCCAGCGCGGTGCGGCTGACTGACACCCTCCCCGCCGAGGTCGCTTTTGTGACGCAGACCAGCGCGTTCACCTTCACCGAGCGCACGCCCACCCTGCTCTGGGAGCTAGGCGAGGTGCTCCCCGGAGCCGCGCCGTGCATCACGCTGACAGGCCAGATCGCGCCGACGGCCGTGGGCAGCATCACCAACCACATCACGGCCACCACGATCACCGAGGAGCTGACCACGACGAACAACGTCGCCGCCTGGGAGACGGTGGTCATCCCCCCAACAGCGGATTTGAGCATCAGCAAGACCGGGCCGCTCACGGCGGCCATCGCAAGCCGCATCACCTACACCATCCACCTCTCGAACACCGGTGACTATCCCGCCGAGGGGACGCGCATCACCGACACGCTGCCCATCGGCATTGACCTGGTGGCCCAAGAGAGCACATTCGGCTTCAGCCACATCGGGCAAACGCTCACCTGGGACGTTGGCACGGTGCTTCCCGGTGATACCCACGTCATCACGTTGACCGGGCAACTGGCCGCCGATGCCGGGGGACTGCTCACCAACCGCATCACCGCCACCACCGTCACCTCGGATGTCGATCCGGGGAACAACGTCGCGGCATGGACGACGCAGGTGGGCGAGGCTTATGTGCTGATTTCCGGCGTGCTTTATGACGGCTATCAACCCAATGACACAGACGAGGCGGTACAACTGGTCAACGCCGGCACCGCGCCGGCCACGCTGATTGACTGGCAGTTATGTAAAGATGTCAGCTACAGTTTCGTCTGCCGCACCCTGCCCGATATTTCAATCAATGTGGGGCAGCGCGTGTGGATTGCCCGCGAGAGTGTGCCCTTCTCCATCTCGTTTGGCTTTCCGCCCGACTATGTCCTCAATCCGTGGCTCAATCTGACAGACGCCGGGGATGAAGTGCTGCTCCGCGACGCTGAGGGCAACTTTATCGACACGGTGGTCTACAAAGCCGGACAACTCCCCATGCCCGGATGGCACGGCCCGGCCATCCAGCCCTATCGCGCCGGACGCGAAACCGGCCAAATCCTCTACCGCATCCCCGATGAGGTCACGGGCCTGCCCATCGCCGATACGGACACGGCAGCGGATTGGATTCAGAGCACCCACGATCCCCTGCTCGGACGGCGCGTGTTGTATCCGGGATGGGCACTCGATCCGCTGTTCTGGCCGCTCCAAGTGACCGAACCGGCCACCGTGATGGTGGGCATCACGCCTGATAACGCTTATACCGTGATTCACGACCTGCTCACGGGCGCGCGAGAGAGCATCAAGATAGAAATCTATACCCTGCGTCATCCCGATATTATGCTGACCCTCATCGAACAAGCCAACGCCGGCGTGGAGGTCACGCTGTTACTCGAAGGTTCGCCGGTGGGTCTCGGCGAAAATCACCAGGATTGGCAAACGCAGCTTTGGCTATGCCAGGAACTGGAGATGACCGGGAACGGCGCGTGCTGGTTTATGGTCAACAAAAGCACTGCCCCCAGGATCTTCAGCCGCTACCGCTTCATCCACGCCAAAATGGTCATTGTGGACGATACCTGGGCGATCATCGGCACGCAGAACTTCACCAGCAGCAGCCTCCCCTCCGACGACAAAAGCGCCGGCACGTATGGCTCGCGGGGCGCGCTGATTGCGACCAACGCGCCCGGCGTGGTGCAGCGCGCCCTCGACATCTTCGAACTCGACCTGGGCGATGGCCGCCATTACGACATCCTGCGCTGGTCGGCAAGTAACACAGGCGACTTCTACAGCAAGTACGGCCCGCCCATCATCCCGCCCGACCTGAGCACCTGGGACGCGATCAGCTACACGGTGCAGTTCCCGGAGCCGCTGGTGATCAGCGGCACATTCGACTTCGAGCTACTCACCGCGCCAGAGGCCGCGCTGCGCCAGAGCGATTCCCTGCTCGGCCTGGTCAACCGGGCTGGCGCGGGCGACACTATCTACGTGGCACAGCTCTACGAGTACGCCGCCTGGGGCGATGGCCCCAACGTGCGCCTGGATGCCTATACCGAAGCAGCCCGGCGTGGCGCGAAGGTGCGCATCATCCTCAACGGCCAATCGTTCGCCGAGCACTTGCCGGAACCGCCAGAAAATCGCCACACGCTCAACGTCGTCCACGAAATCGCCCGTGCAGAAGGGCTGGATATGAGCGCTGTGCTGGCAAATACCACCGGCAACGGTATCCATTCCAAAATCGTGCTGGTCTATTTGCAAAATGAGGGCGGCTATGCCCACGTCGGCTCCATCAACGGCAGCGAGAACTCCAGTAAACTCAACCGCGAAGTCGCGCTCCAAATCCGCTCCAACGAAGTGTACGCCTATCTGGCGGCCTCCTTCGAGTACGATTGGTGGATGTCCAGCCCAGTGATGCTGCCCCTGGTGATGCGCAACTACACGCCGCCCGCCCCGCCGGTCAACTACCTGGTCATCAGCGAGGTCTACTACGCCACCGGCAACGTAGAGCGGCAATGGGTCGAAATCTACAACCCTACCCCCCACATCATCGATTTGAGCGACTACAAAATCGGGGATGCCGAGACGCCCGACCGCTTCGAGGCGATGTACCGTTTCCCGGACAAGGCAATGATCGCACCAGGAGGCGTCGTCGTGATCGCGGGGCGTGGCGGAAATGCCGGCGTCCCCCAGGCAGATTATGAGCTTTTCAACTTGAGCGAAACCCCCACGATGATCCGGTACACCGCCTGGGGCACCGGCGAGTGGAATCTAGCCAACGCCGGCGACCAGGTGCTCTTGCTCGGCCCAGACGACACCCCAGTAGATGTGGTAGTCTGGGGCAACGCGACCTACCCCGGCGTCATCCCGCATCCCGGCGTCGAAAACTGGCTACATTCCCTCCAGCGCGTCCCCGTCTACTACGACACCGACGATTGCAGCGTGGACTTCCGTAGTTGGTATCCGCCCTCGCCGGGGCATGTGGACGACCAGATGCCGTGACGCTTAATGCACCTCCCACACACAAAGCGTCCCGACCAGGTCAGGTCGGGACGCTTTGTAACGCAATCTACAGGTTATCGATTCCGCACGACTAACGGGAGATAGATATTAGACGGCGTGTGGATCACCACCTGCCCCGTGTCACTCACCGGGTCGGTCATCCCGCAATTCCAGGCCGACAACGTGACGGTGTACGTCGCGGGATCGGTGTAGGTGTGATGCAGCACGAGGGGGTTGCTGTCGCTGGTCTCCGTCAGCGTGACGCCATCGCCGTAGTCGATGGTGTAGCTATAGGGCACGCTGGCCCCTTGCGGCGCGAGAATGGCTTGCCAGGTTACTTGAACGCCGGGATAGATGTCGCCGGAGGTGCGCAAATTCAATTCAACGTTGCTAATGTTCACGCACACACCCGGTTCGTAGACGGTGACGATGACAGTCTCTGTAATTGGCGCGGTCATCGCGCAATTCCAGGCGGCGAAGGTGGCCGTGTACACACCGGTGGCGGTGTAGGTATGCGTAAAGGTGAAGGGATCGGCGCTGCTGACGCCGGAGACCGGGAGCGTACCGTCGCCGTAGTCGAGGGTGTAGGTGTAGGGTTTGGCGGCATTGTGAGGTGCAATATCGACGCTGAAGGTGATCTTGGTGTCGGTGTATGGCGTCCCCGCAGTGAGCACCTGCAAGTCGATTGCCTCGATCTCGACGCACACGGCTGCGGGTTCTTGCACGATCACCTCGACGCTGCTGGCGAGCGGCTCGGTCATCGCGCAATTCCAGGCGGCAAACGTGACGGTATAGGTGCCCGGCGCGGCGTAGGTGTAAGTGAAGACGTGGGGATTACTGTCGCCGGAGGCCGGGCCGAAGGTCGCGCCGTCGCCGTAGTCAATGGTATAGGTGTAGGGCAGGGTCAAATCGTTGGGGACGAGGTTGGCGAAGAACTCCACGACCTTATCCGTGTAAATGGCGTCCGTCGTGAGTAGGCTCAACGTCACATCGCTGACATCCACGCATACATCCGGGGCGCGCACAGTGAACGTGACGCTATCGGTGATAGGCTCAGTCATCCCGCAGTTCCAGACGGCAAACTCGACGGTATACGTGCCCGGCGCAGCGTAGGTGTGAGTGAAGACGTGGGGATCGCTGACAGAAGAGGCCGGGCCGAAGGTCGCGCCGTCGCCGTAGTCGATGGTGTAGGTATAGGGCAAGGTCAGATCGTTAGGGACGAGGTCTGCCGAGAATTCAACCACCGTGTCGGTGTAGATGTCGCCAGTCGTGAGCAGGCTCAACGTAACGTCGTTGATGTCCACGCACACACCCGGTTCGTAGACGGTGAGCGTGACGGTGTCGGTGATCGGTTCAGTCATCGCGCAATTCCAGGCGGCAAAGGTAGCGGTGTATACGCCGGTGGCAGTGTAAGTATGCGTGAAGGTGAACGGATCGGCGCTGCTGACGCCGGAGACCGGGAGCGCGCCGTCGCCATGATCGAGAGTATAGCTGTAGGGCGTGCTGAAGTGTTCCGGGCTGAAGGTGGCGGTGAAGTGTACGCGCGTGTCGGTGTAGATCGTGCCCGCGCTGGTGACGTTCAAGTCGATATCGCTGATGGCGACACAAACGTAGTTTACGGTGATAGTGATGGCTTCGAAAGCCTCCAAGCCGCCGGCGTCGCGCACGCGGATGGTGGCCGTGTAGACGCCATGTTCTGTCGGCGTCCATGTGAACGCGCCATCCGGCGTGATGCTGCCCACCGAACCGGCATCGAGCGAGAAGGTCAGCGTGTCATTGACGTTGGCATCGGTGGCGGTGGCGGTGAAGGTCAACGTCTCCCATTGGTCAACCGTCTGATCGCCGATTGCAGCCAGCACCGGCGCGTAGTTCGGCTCGACGGTGAACACGGCATCGTCGCTGCCCGTATCCAGCGCGCCGGAAAAGTGCGCCGTATTCGTCACCACATCTGCGTAATCGCCGGTGTGTACGGCGGTAAAGACCCAGGTGCGGATGTCTCCCGCGTTCAGCGTCCCATTCCAGGTGATGGTGTTGCCGGAGACTTGCGCGCCGTGACTGTCACCGATAAAGCCGCCGAAGCTGACCTCATCCGGCAGCGTGTCGGTGAAGTGGGCGTCCGTGTCGTCGCCGTCGCCGGTGTTGCTCAGGGTGACGGTATAGGTGACGACACCGAGGTAGGCCACATCCTGCTCCGGCGCGACCGACTTGGCAATGCTAAGCGCGGGCGCGGGCGTTTCTTCTACGGTGAACGTGGCCGTCGCGCTGCCAGTCTGCAACGTGCCGGAGAACTCCGCCGTGTTCGTCACCACGTCCAGGTAATCCCCAACGTGCTGCGCGGTGAACACCCAGGTTAGCCCCTGTTCAGCGGGCAACGCGCCGCTCCAGGTGATGGTGTTGCCGGAGACTTGCGCGCCGTGACTATCGCCGACGAAGCCGCCGAAGAAGACCTCCGCAGGCAGCGTGTCGGTGAACAGGACGTTAGCGTCATCATTCATTCCCACGTTTTCCAGGAAGACCGTATACGTCACCGTGCCGTGATACGTCACATCCCGGTTTGGCGTGACCGACTTGAAGATGTCGAGCGCGGCCACGGGCCGTTCCAACACCTCGAACGTGACGCTATCGCTAACCGGTTCACCGAGGACGCAGTTCCAGGCCGTGAACTCGACCGTGTACGTGCCGGTGACGGCGTACGCGCGCGTGAAGTTGAAGGGGTTCGCGCTGTCGCTGTCGGAAACCGGCGCGGTTCCGTCGTCGTAGTCGAGGGTGTAGCTGTAGGGCGTGGTGAAGGGATCGGGCGTGAACGCCGCCGAGAAATTCACCACCGTCCCGGTGTAGATGTTCCCCGCGTTGGTGATGCTCAAGTTGACCGTGTCGAGGCAGACCGGATTGACCGTAATTTCGACCGTCTCCGCATCCTCCAGCGCGCCGTCGCTCACGCGGACGGTGGCCGTGTAGACGCCGGGCGTCACGCTGCCGTCGGTGGCCCAGGTGTACGTGCCTGCCGACGTGATACTGCCCACCGATCCCGCATCCAGCGAGAAGGTCAGGGTATCATTGACGTTGGCATCGATAGCGGTGGCGATGAAGGCCACCGTGTCCCACTGGTCGATCTCCTGCGCGCCAATCGGGGCCAGCACCGGCGGGTAATTCGGCTCCACCGTGAAGGTGGCCCCGTGGCTGCCGGCCTGCACCGTGCCGGAGAAGTACGCCGTGTTCGTCACCGTCTCGGCGTAGTCGCCGACGTGGTGCGCGGTGAAAACCCAGGTGCGGTTCGTGTCCGAGAACACCGTGCCGCTCCAGGTGATGGTGTTACCGGCGACGTTCGCGCCGTGGCTCGCGCCGATGAAGCTGCCAAAATTTACCGCAGCGGGCAGCGTGTCGGTGAAGAGGGCGTTGGCGTCGTCCAACGTGCCGGTATTGCTCAGGATAACCGTATAGGTCACACTGCCGTGATGCGCCACATCCGCTGTGGGGACGACCGATTTGGAGAGAGCAAGCACTGGCATAGCATACGGATCGACGGCGCTCACCGTCCACAAAGTGGCCTCGGGCCATTCAACGACAAGGTCGGTGACGTCAGGAACCCGCACGCAATTAACATCCGGGAGAACCG